>JAUYMQ010000500.1 GCA_030698575.1 Deltaproteobacteria bacterium | reverse complement strand
ACCGAGGACACTGACCTGACTCTTCGGCTAATCCTCAGCGGCTACAGAGTTCGCTATGACATTTCGGCGCTCGATTATGAGCAGGCGGTCACCACATTGGTCAAGTACCGCAAGCAGCGGTATCGCTGGGCGTTCGGACATCAGCAGGTCTGGCGCGACTACCTTCGCCCCTCTTGGCGCACATCTCACCTGAGCTTACTTGAGAAGATCGAAACCACGATGTTCCTTTGGCTCTACCATGTGCCCGTGGCGACGTTTTTCTCCTTCTTCGCCATTCCCTACCTTTTCTTTGGCATAGGGATCGCCCCGCCAGAGTGGATCCTCGTCCTGGTCCCGATCCTCATGCTGGGGCCTTTCCTCCCAATTGCGGTTGGCCTCCTGCAAACGCCTGACGCGAGGCCCCGCCATGCATGGATGATCGGGATACTTCTTCCCGTGATCATCGCCTTCGCCTTCACCTGTGCCCACTCCTGGTTCAACGGCGTTCGCGGCAAGGGCTACCAGTGGGCGAAGACCGCGCGGTCGGCGCAGACGTGATCGAATCGCTTCCAGCGTGGAGACTTGCGGTCGCTGCCGTCGCGCTTGCCGTTGTTGTTGCCGCTGTCTGCTATCGCCAGCTGCGGCGCCGACGGACTCGGGCGCACTTTCGTCGCCTGCTGGAAGACCCGGCACCGGATGAGCGGGCGGCCGCGGCGCGCGCATGGTGCCAGTTCGGCCTGCACCGATCGGCGCCTGACCTCGTGACGCTGGTCCGATGGGAGGAGAACGGTAGCGTGCTTGAGGCTGTTGCCGACGCCGTGCGGGCCCGGGCATGGGAACCGACTTCCAGTCGGGCAACGAGTGAGCTGCGCGAGTGGTGTGCCGCATACCGAAGCTGGCACGATGACGCGCATGTCGACTAACGCGACAAAGAAGATCCTCGTAACGGGCGCCGGGGGGCCCGCCGGTATCGCGGTAATCCGCTCCCTCCGAGGCATGGGGGTCTCGACGGTAGGCGTCGACGTCAACCCGCTTGGTGCCGGCCTGTTCCTGGCCAACGAATTAGCGGTCGTTCCCCCTTGCACGGCCCCGAGATATGTCGAGTCGCTCCTTGAGGTAGCGCGGAATCACTCGGCGAACGGTCTGGTCAGCACGATGACGGAGGAGCTTGCCGTGCTCGCGGGTCGCGAGTCTGAATTCCACGCAGCCGGAATCGCGGTCTGGTTTCCGCCCCAGGCCGCTGTCGAGGCATGCCTCGACAAGGCGAAGTTCGCCGAGACAACCGAGTCGGCGGGCCAGCCGGTTCCACTCACCGGTTGGGGCTCGGTTGAAGACGCACTGGCCAAAGTTCCCGGCCCCTGGATTCTGAAGCCTCGATTCGGACGCGGGTCGCGAAACATAGTCCTCGCCGAGACGGACGAGGAGGTTCTTGCCGCGTGGCCGACGGTCCCCGACCCCATCCTGCAGCACCGTCTTTCCGGCCGGGAGTTCACGATTGACGCCCTTGCTTTTTCTGACGGAACCCTGGCCGGCGCCGTGCCGCGCTTTCGTCTGGCGACCACTTCCGGAATCAGCACAACAGGCGTCACGTTCAGCGCGCCCCAACTGGCCGACCTGGCGGAAGGACTTCTGCAATGTCTCGGGCTCACGGGACCGGCAAACATCCAGGGCTTCATCGACGGGGACTCGGTCGGTTTCACCGAAATCAACCCGCGATTCTCCGGCGGACTTCCGTTGTCGCTCGCGTCCGGTTGCGACTTGGTCGGGCAGTTCGTGGCCGCGATGTACGGGGAGGCGATAACTGTCGGCCGTCTCGGCTTCCGCGCTGGCACCTGCATGGTTCGCCATTGGGACGAGGTTTATCTGAGCCGACCGGTCGACGCGATCGGAACGCTGCGTCCGATCACCTCCGAGCGAGCATGACGATCATGCCTGCCTCGCGGGTCTTCCACGTTTTCGCCGGAACTCGCCCCGAGGTCGTCAAGCTCGCCCCGGTTGTCCGCGCCTTGCGCGTCCTGGGTGCGAACGTCGTCATGGTCGCAACGGGGCAGCAGCGCGACCCAGCGATGATGGATCAGTCGTATCGTTCCGTGGGCCTCAAGCCTGATGTCACCTGGTCTCTTTCCGGGGGCCAGCCCGCCGAACGCTCAGGCTCCCTTTACTCGCACGCCCTGCGCTACATCGCCGAGACAGGCGAACCCGACGTGATGGTTGTCCAAGGGGACACAACAACGGTTCCGCTCGTGGCCCACGCGGCGCGCGCCAACGAGAGATGCGTCGCCCATGTTGAGGCAGGCCTTCGAAGCCTGAATGAGCAGTCTTTGGAGGAATCCAACCGGAAGATCGCCGCTGCCGTGGCGTCGATTCACTTCGCTCCCACCGGCCTGGCGCGCGGCTTTCTGCTTTCTGAGGGAATCGCCGATGAGCGAATATTCGTTGTCGGCAACACGGCCTGTGACGCGCTGCTGTCCTCGGGAGTCAAGCGACATCCTCCCGAGGAACGGCGGGGTGGCGTCGTCACCGCGCACCGGGCGACGAATGTCGACGATCCCGGTCGACTCTTGGAGATCATTTCGATTGTTTCAGATTTGGTGCGGGCGACTGGGCACGTTGTTTTCCCACTCCATCCCCGCACGCGCGACCGAGCGAGAACCTTCGGCCTTCTTGATCGTCTTTCTGGATTGCCTGGTGTCCAGTTGTGCGATCCGCTGCCGTACCACGCGATGTTGGCTGAGATCGCCAAGAGCAGAATTGTCGTCACCGACTCAGGGGGCCTCCAAGAGGAAGCGGCGTGGTATGGCGTGCCGTGTGTTGTCATGCGCCGTTCCACTCCCCGCTGGGAGGGGATACTCAACGGTTCCGCCGCGTTGGCGGGTGTCTCCCGCGAACGCGTACATGAACTGGCGACAGAAATGCTAAGCCCCGAGGCACAGCTTCGAATCGCGTCGATTCCATGCCCATACGGCAGGGGCGACGCTGGTGAGCGGATAGCGGCGTCGCTTACCTCATCGGTTACAAGTGAGCTGCTCCTGCTGCGCGAGCCGGACTTCACAGAC
>JAUYMQ010000480.1 GCA_030698575.1 Deltaproteobacteria bacterium | reverse complement strand
GCTTATCGGCGAGATGACGGTCGCGGGGGACTGACCGGCGTCACTCGCGCGCCGCGCGGAGCCTCGGAGGCCCCTCCCGCGCGACGCGGGCGGGGCCCGGAACGGCCCGTCGCGGGAGGGCCATGGGCGTCACCATCCAGTACCGGGGAACGCTGCGCGCCCCCCGGGCGATAGACGAGTTCTGCGGCGAGATCCGCGCCCTCATTGAACCCTGGGGGTGGGAAGCGCGGCAGTACGAGATCGCCTCGAAGCGCATACGCATCATGGCCCACGCCTCCGGCGCGAACGAAGGGCTTGCCGTCGCCGGGCGGCAGCTCCCCGCCTTCCGCGCGCGCGGCCTGCTGATATTCCCGCATTTCGCCTGCGACCCCATGCCGTTTCTCATCGAGACTCATTCTGGGCTGCTCGTGGACATGGAGCGGCCCGCCGAGAAATCAACGATCGAGGTAGGCTCCCACGTCAAGACGCAGTTCGCGCCGATCGACGTTCACACGCGGATCTGCAGATTTCTTTACGAAGTCCGCGACCGTTTCATTCCGGATCTCGACGTCTGGGACGACGGCGAATACTACCGGACCGGTGATGCCGAGCTGCTGGAGATCGCCCGGCAGCACGTCGAGCGAGAGCTGGCCGAGAAGGCCGCCGAGGCCGCCGCGAAGGGAGCGGCCTGGCGCGTGGGTTACCGCGTGCCGCGGGGCGAGGGGCACTACCGGCTTCTTGATTTCGTCGTCGGGAGCGAGAAGGACCCGCGCTTTCAACTCAACTCCACCGTGCCGAGCCGCATCGAGAGCGGCGCGCTCGTGTACGTGAAGCGCGAGACGCGGCTCTTCATGACCGATCAGATGCGACTTGCGTTCGAGGCATCGGTCGCCCACGGCAAGAAGACCCGCCTCATCGTGCCCAAGGGAGCGGAGCTGTCGCTCGGGCTGCGGGCGGCGCTGGAGAGCGGGCCGGGAGCGGGCGGCGTCGAAGAATCGGAAACCGCCACGGACGCCGGGCTCTACCTCTGCGTACTCGACAGGGATCTCGACATCGATTACGGCGGCATCGAGGCGGGGCCCTGGTCGGTCGTCCAGGGCTACCGCGAGGCGATCAACCGGCGGCTGGAGCACAGTTTCCTTCGAAAGCGGCCGATGGGCCACCGATTTCCACTCTTCCTGCAGCGCGACGCGGGCGGCTGGGGCGCCGAGGAACTTCCGGCGCTCAAGGCCGAAATTGCGACGATCCTCGAGGAAGCCTCGCGCAAGCCCGCCGATCCGGACATCGTGCCCGAGTACGCGAGCCGTGTGCGCAGCCGGTTCAGAGCGCTGCACCACTGCTTCGTCGACACGCAGGTGGAGCCGCTTCTCGAGAAGATCCTGGCCCTGTGCGATCTCGGCATGGAAAAGGGCCTTCCGCTGGTCATGCAGTGAACCCGACGCCCTCCCGGAGTCATTTCTCATGAGCATCCTTGCGGCCGCGGGGCTGATTGCGGTGGGGCTCGCGCTGCTCGCGGCCGGAGGCGAGTTGCTCGTGCGCGGCGGCGCAACCATCGCGAAGCTGGCGCGGGTCACCCCGGCGGTCATTGGCCTGACGATTGTCGCCATGGGCACCTCGCTTCCCGAGATGGCCGTGACGTTCTTCGCCCGTCTCTCGGGCCGTCCCGAGGTGGCCATGGGGAACATCATCGGATCGAACATCTTCAACATCGCCGCCATCCTGGGCCTCGCCTCGATGTTCATCGTTCTTCGGGTGCACGGAAACGCCGTGAAGCTCGAGTGGCCCTTCATGTTCATCTCCAGCGCCCTGGCACTGCTCCTGGCGCGCGACGGCCGGATCGACCGGCTCGAGGGGGGCTTCTTCGTCGTCTCGCTCGTTCTCTTCACGGTCTACTGCGTACACGTAGCGCGGAACGAGGTGCGGGGGAAGGAGGCCGAGGCAATCAAGGAAGAAATCGAAGCGCTCACCACCTCGGTGCGGAAGGATGGCGGGATTGCCTTCAACATCGGGCTGGTCGTCGGCGGGATAGTCGCGCTGGTCCTGGGCGCGCGATTTCTCGTCGATGGCGCCGTCACGGTGGCGGTGATCGCCGGCATGAGCGAGCGGGTGATCGGCCTCACCATCGTGGCTGCCGGAACCGGCCTGCCCGAACTGGCGACCTCGGTGGTGGCGGCGCTGCGCAAGCAGACCGAGATAGCCGTCGCAAACGTCATGGGCTCGAACATCTTCAATATCCTCGGGACCGTTGGCCTCGTCTCGCTGATCGAACCGACGGAGGTTTCCCCCGCCCTCGTGAACGTCGACATGTGGTGGATGATGGCTTTCTCGCTCGCCGTCCTCCCGATGATGTACACCGGCCGCCGGATTGTCCGGACGGAGGGGGCGCTGCTTCTCGCGGGCTACGCCGTCTACCTCTGGATTCTCATTGAGAACAACGCCTGAATGACGATCCTCATCGCCCTCGCATGGATGGTGCCCGGCCTGATTCTCCTCACCGGCGGGGCGGAGTTGCTCGTCCGCGGAAGCGTCGGCCTTGCGCGCCTCATGCGCATCACCCCCGCCGTCATCGGCCTCACCATCGTCGCGATGGGGACTTCCATCCCCGAGTTCGTCGTTTCTCTTCTCGCCCAGCTCCAGGGGCGCGCCGACGTGGCCA
>JAUYMQ010000478.1 GCA_030698575.1 Deltaproteobacteria bacterium | reverse complement strand
CGCGCCGTGCTGGCTTTCACGAGCGCGCGCCCGGTGGATGGTGGCGCCGGTGCGCTCTACGTGCTGCTCCGCAAGAGACGTTGAATTGAACCGAAGCCCCTGGAACTCTCCATGAAGGATATCTTCGCCGACCCCATCGATGATGTTTCCGCGCCGAAACTGTCGCGGGCCCTGATGGCGAGCGCCTTGTTTCACGCCTTCATCGTGATCTCGCTTGCGGCCATGGTGGCCCGGATAGCGGCACCCGTGGTGGATCCGCTGAAGGTGACCTGGATCGTGCCGATCATCGAGCCGCCGAAGATGGAGGAGCCCGGCGGCGGATCCGGGCCCGCGCCGAAGCCCGAGGCGGCGAAGCCCGTTCCCAAGCCGGTGGTGAAGCCCAGGCCGCGACCGAAGCCCGTCGTCAAACCCGAGAAGCCCGTCGAGCCCGTCAAGATCAACCCCCTTGCCGAGAAGACGGCGCCGGTGGCGCCGCCTGACAACTCGCTTAGCGCGAAGGTCGCCGAGAACGAATACATGGATCTGTCGCAGCTGTCGGGCCTGACCGGGAGCAGCGGTGGAGGGAGCGGAAGCGGGAGGGGAGGGGGTCTCGGCGACGGCGTGGGAAGCGGTGTCGCGCCCAGGCGTCCGATCGTCTACCTCGCGCGGTCCATGTACAACCCGAAGCGTGAAGATCTCGAGACCTACGACAGGATGTTCTGGCAAGTGATCGACCGCTGGGAGGTGCCGGAGAAGTACCGGGAGCGGGAGCTCATCGCCACGATCAATGTCCGATTCGACCGTGAGGGGAATATCACGAAGTTCAAGTTCGTGCGGAAGTCGGGCGATGGCGATTACGATGATACGGTCATGAGGGCCGTGGTTGCCGCCAATCCGCTCCCGAAGCCCACCCGGGAATTCTACCAGCGCTTCTACGACAGCGGGATCGACTTCGTGGTGGAGCCCAGGCGGATCTATTTCTACGAATGGCCCGACCCCTACGCCAACAGGAAGGGGAGGTTCGGCTTCTGATCATTCGTCGTCGTTGTCACCGGCCTGGATCTTTTTGATCTTCAGCTCATTGCGGGTCGTGCGGTCCTTCCTGGGGCCGACCCAGGTCACCCGGACCTCGTCGCCCTCGTTGATCTCGAGCTTCTCGTACTCCTCGGTCTTGAACTTGAACTCCTTGGCGTACTTCTCGTCGGAGTTGTACACGGCCAGAACGCCGTAGTTCGTGCCGGCCTTTCCCTTGTAAACAACCTCGCCGGTGAACGTTTGCTTGAGGTTCGGGTCGGGCTCCGGGATGTTCTGGGCCACGGCGGCGGCGCCGGTCAGGCCCAAGAAGGCGACCGCGGCGATCGCCATACCGAGTCCGCGAAGGATCCTGCCTGCCATTCCCCCTCCCTTCGGCCCCTGCGAGGCCTCTTTTAAATGCTACGGGGCGCCATCCTAGCGGCGCCTCCGGCCTGTGTCAATTGTAGAAGCGCCATGGCGCGGAATTCCCCTGCCCCGTTCGGATCCAGAGGCCCGTCGGGCCCCGGAAGGCGCGTTGCGGGGCCGGAGGGGTGCGTGTTAGTGCTTAGCTGCGTCACACGTCCCGGGCCAGACGCCCGTCGAGCCCGCCCCCGGAAACTTCATGACCTCGCCGCCGACGAACGACAGCGATCCCCGATCGCTCTACCGCCGGAAGCTCCGTTCCGCGGCGGACGCGGCGGGCGTTCTTCATCCAGAGGACCAGATTGCCGTACCGATCGCCGCCGGCCAGCCGGCGGTGTTGCTGCGGGCGCTGGGCGATCGCGGTGACTGGCGCGATCTGCTCATTCTCGGCGGGCTCTTCCTCGAGCCCTACCCGGTTCTTTCACGGTCCGGCGTGCGGCTCCTCTCGGGTTTCTTCGGCCCGGTGGAGCGCGCGCTTCGGGGGCAGGGCGCCGCGGCGGACTATCTCCCCTCGAATTTTCGCGGCCAGGCCCGCGCGCTGCGCTGCCTGCGGCCCCGAGTGGCGGCCGAGTGCGTCTCTCCGATGGACGGCGACGGCTATTTCACCTTCGGCGTCCACGCGGGAGCGACCTACACCGATTTCGTCGAGGCGGGCCGCGATCCGGAAAGAGTTCTGATCGTGGAGGTGAACCCGGGGATGCCGGCGGTCGGGGGGCTCGCCAATCTCGGCGGGAACCGCGTGCACGTCTCGGAGGTCGAAGTTGTGATCGAATCGGAGATCCCGCTCCCCGCGATATCCGACTTTCCGCCCACGCCGGAAGAAAAGGCCATCGCCGGGCAGGTCGTGGGCCACATCGAGCACGGCGCCACTCTCCAGTTCGGGATCGGCGGCGTTCCGAACGAGATCGCGCGCGCGCTCGCCGCGGGTGAGAAGGGGGACTTCGGCGTCCACACCGAGATGATCCCCGACGGCATCATGCTTCTGCACGAGGTGGGCAAGGTGAGCAACCGGAAGGGAGTGCACGACGGTCTCTCCGTCGCCACCTTCGCGCTCGGAGGCTTCGCGCTTTACCGCTGGATGGACGGGAACCCGGCGCTTTGCATGCTGCCTGTCGAGCACTCGAACGAGCCGGCGATCATTCGGCGCAACCGCCACATGACCAGCGTGAACACCGCCCTGTCGGTCGATCTCCACGGGCAGGTGGTGGCCGAGTCGCTCGGCGGCAGGCAGTACAGCGGGACAGGGGGGCACGAGGATTTCGTCATGGGCGCTCACGAATGCCCCGACGGGGAGAGCTTCGTCGTCATGACCTCCACCCTGGAGGTCCGTGGGGAGAGGATCTCGCGAATCGTCGCGCGTCATCCTGCCGGCGCCATCGTCACGACGCCCCGTTACCACCTGCAGTACCTGGTCACCGAGCATGGCACCGTGGATCTCAGCCTCCTCTCGGACGCCGATCGCGCCATGGCGATCGCGCGGCTCGCCGATCCCGCCTTCCGCCCCGCCCTCGAGCGGGAAGCCGAGGCGGTCGTCCGGGCGCTGCGAAGCCCGGGCTGAGCCCGGCCAGCGGGACCGGGTCGCGGAAAGGTGAGGTTGATGATGCGGGGCCGGAGCCTTTAGGATGGAGCCATGAGCTGGAACTGGATTGTCGTCCCCCTGGCCATTCTCGTGGCGGTGCGGGGGGCCTACGTCACCGGCACCTACATCATCTACTGGTACGAGTCTGCCCAGAAGGGCTTCCCGCATCTCGAGAATTCCGGACCGGTGTGGCTCGTCGGCCTTCGGGCGCTCGCCGGCCTCGCAGCCGAGATCCTCTCGAGCCTCCTCGTTCTCCTTGCGTACCCGCTGCGCCTTCTCGACGGCCGACGGCCGATGCCGCCCGGCGACCGCCGGCCCGTCCTGCTCGTGCACGGGATGTACGTGAACGGCGGCGCCCTCATGCTGCTCCGACGGCGTCTTCGGCGGGCGGGCTGGACGAGCGTGCATCTTCTCGATCTCGATTTCAGGCGCGGCCACATCTCGGCGCTGTCGGATCAGGTGGCGGCCTGCATCGAGGAGATCCGGAGTTCGACGGGCGCCGATCGGGTCGATGCGGTGGGGCATTCGCTCGGCGGGGTGGTCATCTTCCACACCTTGCTCCGGGGCGGAGGAGCAGCGGCGCTGGGGACCTGCGTCGCGCTTGGCGCGCCGTTCCGGGGAACCCGCATGGCGTCGTTCTCCACGCTTCCGCTCGTTCGCCAGCTTGCCCCCGGATCGGCCGTGCTGAAGGAACTGGCCGCGATCCTCGAGGGCTCCCCCGCCATCGCGGGTGCATCCCGCCTCGTCTCCATCTGGTCGAACTACGACAACGTCGTCATTCCGACCGAGAGCGCCATCCTGCCCGAGCCTCCCGTCGAGAACATCCGCGTCGATTTCGTCGGACACGTCACCCTTCTCTTCTCGCCGGGCGTCGCCCACCAGATAGAGCGCGTGCTCAAGGGATCGGTCTGATCGTCTTCGGTTAGTTTCCGAAAGAGGACGGAGGGAGAATCCGCACGCCCACGCTGGGGCGCGGCGGCATGGCCGAGTTGAGGCAGCCGCAGCGGGCCACGTCGCCGGGAGCGCAGTTCAGATCGATGTGCAGATGATCGTCATGGGGTAGCGCGTTGGTCGGCTGGGTCATGACGGCCGCCGCCAGATCGACGAGTTCGCGGGGCGCTCCGTTCCCACGAGCGCTTCGCAGCAGCCTCTCCTGAAGCGGGTTCGAAATCAGGATGCGACGGATGCCCTGATCCTTCGGCCGCACGCGCCCCGTGTCGGGATCCACCACGCCGATGTCCGGATCAAGCAGAAGCGCCTTCACGAGCGCCCAGTTTCGCGCGTCGTCGAAGCGGTAGCCCCTTGTGGGGACGAAGCACTTCCACTGGGAAACGCCCCGGAAGCTGCTCGCCCGCTGGCACCCCCACTGCGGCTCTGCGTCCCGGAAGGCGTTCGTGGGGAGGTAGTAGCGCCGGTAGCCGCTGACGTTCCAGCCGTCGCGCCTGAAGCCGATTCCGGTTTCGAAGCTCCGGGTCGGGCGGCCGGCGCGGTCAAGAACGAAAAACGCCAGATCGGCTGCGCGCCCGGAGGTGTGGGAGATCGAGAATCGCTTGCCGAGGAAGGGGTCCTCTTCCATGCGCAGCGCGGCGGGTGGTGAGAGGTTGCCGACGCCGAGCGGCGGATTCGCGCCGCCGCCGCGTCTGTTCGAGAAGTCGCCGCGCGAAAGCAACGCGCCCGCCCGGGCGATCGCAGAGACCAGCTCATCCGTGGCGTACCGCTCGTCGCGCATCGTGAAGATGCGGCGAAAGCCGCAGCCGGCGTCGGGGAGGATCGCGCCGTCGCGCAGCCGGCCGTCGGCCCGGGTGCCGGACGAGCAGGACGCGCGCATGTCCGGCGGCTTCATCACCGCGAGCGGTGTGGGGCAGGCGCGCGCGGGCTCAGCGGCTGCCGGCGAGTAAACCGCCATCACGAGCAGGAGTATCGGCAGGGCAAGCCGCGCCCTAGCCGGCAACCCGGGCCTCTGACGGCTCCGGCCCATCGAGATAGTGCGCGATGCTGTTTGCATAGTACGCGAGGAGCTCTTTTCCCGAAGGCTCGACCTGGATGGCGCCGTTCGATTCACTGATGATCTTCCGCCTGCCCAGTATCCCCAGGGCGATCTGGAGAGTTTCCCGGGCCTCCTCGACGTCGAGGAACGTTTCCTCGAAGGCGACGAGATCCTGGAGGCGCGACTCCCTCTCTTCCTCGAGATGTTCACGGCCGAGCCGGCTGGACTCAAACTCGTCTCCCATGACAAGCGGCGCCCCCGCACGGACGAGCCGCCTCCGCGTTTTCACCAGTTCCTGAAGAAGCGTGGTCCGGGTCGGCGACGCCTCACCCACCCCGAGGAGAATGTAGGAAACCAGGGGCACGGGCGTCACGGGAATCGTGCGCCGGATTCCCTCCATGAGACTGTCCGCGAATTCGTGAATGCGCAAGCGCCGCTGCTCCCGAGGCAGCGTGAACAGGTCGCAGTCGAGCGTGCTCATCCATGCGCTCACGGAAATCGGCGTGCCGAAGCGAACGGCGGCGTACCCGTGAAGGCGCCGGTAGCCGCGGAGTCTCCGCACGATATTCACCGTCAGGATCCAGGGTGCGCCCGCCACCACGCGAACCAGGCTTTTCAGGTTCGCCCTGAACCCCGATTTTTCCCGCCCCGTTTTCTTTTCGGCGAGAAGCACCTCGTCCTCCAGCACCCTGTCGTAATTGATTCCGACCGGGATGATGACGAGGTCCCGGGTCATGCCCGGGTCGGCTTTCATCTTTACCAGGTAGTCCAGGATGCCGACCTTGGGTTCCCGGCACTTGCCGTCGCGCGTCAGCCCCCCTTCGAGGAATATCCCCTGTGTTACGCCGTTTCGCGTGATCAGCTGCACGTATTTCTCCAGCACGAGATGATAGACTTGATCGCGAAAGCCACGCCGCACGAAGTACGCGCCGAAGCTCTTGAACAGCGACTCCAGCGGCCAGACGCGCGCCCATTCGCCGGTAGCGTAGGAGAGCGAAATCTCGTCGATCAGCGTGTAGGCAATCGCCACGTAGTCGACGTTCGATCGATGGTTTGCGATGTAGACAACGCAGGCGTCTTCCGTTACAGCCGGGCGATCCTTGATGCGCGATTCGTCAACGACGACCGAGTAGAGCCAGTTCATGAAGACGCGGGCCACGGTGGCCCCGAGGCGGTAGTAGGAAACGAGGCTGAAGGCGGGCACGATTTCCTCGATGTAGTCTTCCACCTCTTCGCGCACTTCGTCGACCCGCCGGCCCGTCTCGCGCGCCTTATCGAGAATCGCGGCGTTTACCTCCACGTCGTTCAGTATCTCTTCCCGGATCAGGAAGCGCTGGGCGAACTTGAAGGGATCGAGGCGGACGCCCTTGCGGCGGATGCTGCGGTCGATCGAGCGGGAGAAGCGCCGCCGCAATCGCCCCAGCACCCAGGCGCGCAAAGCCTCGTAGGTGAGGATGAGGACGATCGCCGCGGCCAGCCAAAGGACCCAGGCGGGCAGGAAGGACGGCATGGCGCAAGCATATCCCTTGCCAAGGGCGCATCACAACACGGTTGTTGCGGCGGCCCGCGGCGTGCTATCGCCTGCTCCCATGCGAAGGCTCGGGCTTCTTCCTCTTCTGATTGTCGGCACGACGCTTCTCCTCGCGGGCGGGTGTCACCTACCGGCGCGGGATTGGCGATGGTCGGTTTCCGGCGCGGAGACCACCTGGCTCGACGCGCTCGGCGAGGCCCGGGCGTGCGACATGGCGCTGCGGCTCTGGGCCGCGCCGCGCTCGATGTGGGCGTTGCCGCTCCCCGGATCGCGGCCGCTCTTCTTCGGGGGCGAGGGTCTGTTCCTTCTGGCAATCGTCGAGAACCGCGGGAACGCGCTTGCCTCATTCGACCCGCGCCTTGTGCAGGCCCGCCTTCCCGGGCGATCGGAGGCCGTCCGGGTCCGGGAGGCGGCGGAGGTGTCCTCCGCGACGATCGCGACCGGCGAGAGGGAAGCCCGCGGGTTCTCGGTCCGGCTGCCGCGTGGCGAGAAGGAGCTCGAGGTCGATCTCAGGGATGCCGCGTCATGTGCCGACAATCGCTTCGTTTTTCGACTCGGACGTCACGCGACCTGGGGATGGCGGCGTGTCGGCCCGGGGGTGCCCGGATTCTGACTTCCTGATAGGATGATCGTTCGCAGCAGGCAACGAACCTCGCAAAGGAGCACGGCAACCATGGGCGCGCCCTCCATCGACTGGCAGGAGATCCAGAAGGAAGCGGTCGAGATCCTCGCAGCGCTTCTCCGCATCGACACCACGAACCCGCCCGGCGGCGAGGAAGCTGCTGCGGCGTTCCTTTCGGACATACTCGAGCGGGAGGGGATCAAGACCGAGCGGTTCGATGCGGCGCCGGGGCGCACCTCGCTGGTGGCCCGCCTCTCGGGCGAGGGCGGCGCTGGAAAGCCGCTCGTGCTTCTCTCGCATACCGACGTGGTTCCCGCCGAGAAGGATCGCTGGCGCGAGCCTCCCTTCTCCGGCGTCGTCAAGGACGGGGTGCTCTGGGGGCGGGGTGCTCTTGACATGAAGGGGATGGCGGTGCTCGAGCTCATGACTGTTCTTCTCCTCAAGCGTCATAACGTTCCCCTGCGGCGCGACGTGGTGCTTCTCGCTGTCGCCGATGAGGAGGAGGCGGGGCATTTCGGCATGCACTGGATCGAGAAGAACCGCCCCGAACTGCTCGATGCGGCCTTCGTCCTGAACGAAGGGGCTTTTGGCCTGTGCGAATTCATGTCGCAGCCCACGAAGCTCTTCGGCATCGCGCCTGCCGAGAAGGGGCCCGTGTGGCTGAGGCTCAGGACACAGGGGACGCCCGGTCATGGTTCGGTGCCCTCCGCGCAGACGGCCACGTCGCGCATGGCGCGCGCACTTGATCGCGCCGCCGGCTGGCAGACCGAGTTTCGCGTGCTCCCGGAGGTGCGGATGTTCCTCGAGCGCGCGGCCGCTGCGGGCCTGATCCCGGTAATCCAGGATGAAGAGCTGCTTCGTGGCATGGCCGAGATGAACCCCTTCCTGCGCGCGATGACCCGCGACACGATCTCCATCACGAGCATGAAGGCAGGCTACAAGGTGAACGTAATCCCGTCGGAGGCCGAGGCCACGCTCGATTGCAGGCTCCTGCCGGGGCGGACGGCCGAGGCTTTCCTGGCCGACCTCCAGAAGCAGATTGCGGATCCGGAAGTGACCCTCGAGACGATCTACGCCGCCGACCCCGTGCCCACGCCGCTCGAGTCAGAGCTTTACGACGTCATCCAGGCGGTGCTGAAGGATCGCGGGGCGGGAGAGGGGCTCCTGCCGCAGATATGTCCGGGATTCACCGACTGCCGTCAGTACCGCGAGCGGGGCGTGCAGAGCTATGGATTCATCCCGTTCCTTCTCACGATGGACGATCTGACAGGCGTGCACGGCCACAACGAGCGGGTCTCGACGGACAACGTGGGGCTCGGCTGCGAAGTTCTTTTCGAGGTCGTGAGGCGGATCTGCGCCTAACGGCGCGCCACAACCCGCGCCCAAACCTCCGTCCCGAACAAGGAGTCACACGATGGCAACCTCCGCGGTGAAATTCAGCCCCCCGAAGCTGGCGCAGCTCAAGCCGGGAAAGCTCCTGATCGGCGGAAAATGGGTGGATGCGAAGAGCGGCAAGCGCTTCGACGCACTGAACCCCGCCACCGGCCAGACGCTCACCACGCTGGCGGAGGGGGACAAGGCGGACGTCGACCTTGCCGTGAAGGCGGCCCGCGCGGCCTTTGAGGGCGCGTGGGCGAAACTCCTTCCCCGCGAGCGGCAGGCGATGCTCTGGAAGGTGGGCGATCTCATCCTCGAGAATGCCGACGAGATCGCCGAGATAGAATCCCTGGACAACGGCAAGCCCATCCGCGAATCACGCAACGTCGACATTCCCATGGCGGCGGAGGTCTTTCGTTACTACGCCGGCTGGGTCACGAAGATTCACGGCGAGACCGTCCCGGTGAACGGTCCCTTCTTCAACTACACCCTGCGCGAGCCCATGGGGGTGGTGGGGCAGATCATTCCCTGGAACTTCCCGCTCCTCATGGCCGCCTGGAAGCTTGCCCCGGCGCTCGCCTGCGGCAATACCTGCGTGCTGAAGCCGGCGGAGCAGACTTCGCTCTCGGCGCTCCGCCTGGGAGAGCTGATCCTCGAGGCTGGGTTGCCGGAAGGAGTGGTGAACATCATCACGGGTTTCGGCCCCACGGCGGGTGCTGCGCTCAGCGCGCACATGGACGTCGACAAGATCGCGTTCACCGGCGAAACCTCGACTGGGCGGCTCATCCTCGAGGCTTCCGCGAAATCCAACCTGAAGCGCCCGTCGCTCGAGCTGGGAGGTAAGAGTCCGAACATCGTCTTCGCCGACGCCGACATGGACACCGCGGTTCGGGGGACGTTCACGGGGATATTCTTCAATCAGGGGCAGGTGTGCTGCGCCGGCTCCAGGCTCTTCGTCGAGGAGAAGGCGCACGACGTCTTCATGGAAAAGCTCGTCGCGAGGGCCGCCAAGATCAAGCAGGGAGATCCGCTCGATCCCGGCACCACCATGGGCCCGCAGGTCTCGAAGGAGCAGATGGAGAAGGTGCTCTCGTACCTCGAGCTGGGGCGGCAGGAAGGGGCCCAGCCGGTTCTTGGCGGCGGACCGTCGAAGCTGGCGGAGGAAACGGGGGGCTACTTCGTGGAGCCCACGATCTTCGACCGGGCGACAAATGACATGCGCCTGGCTCGCGAAGAGATCTTCGGCCCGGTTCTCACCACCATCACGTTCCGGGATATCGAAGACGTCGTTCGGCAGGGAAACGATACGCTTTATGGGCTGGCGGCCGGGGTTTTCACTTCGGACGTCCGGAAGGCGCACCGGGTGGCCGCGGCTCTCCGCGCCGGAACGGTCTGGGTGAACACCTGGAACGTCTTCGACCCGGCGAGCCCCTTCGGCGGCTATAAGATGAGCGGCTTCGGGCGTGAACTGGGCGCGCACTGCCTCGAACTGTACACGCAGACGAAGTCGGTCTGGGTCAACCTGGGCTGAGGCGGCGCCGGTCAGGTTGTCGATTGCCCGCTTCTGATTGGTTTCGACGGCCGGGCGTGCTACCGTAGCCATCAAGACGGCACCCGGCCCGGGCCTCCCCGGCGGGCGATGGCGTTACGGAGGACGAACGGACAGCGCGAAGCGCTGTCGAAAAAAAAGATGATACCTAGGGGTGGCGCGGCAAGGCCGCGTCTGAGAGCAGACCCTCGAACCTGAACTCGGTAATTCGAGCGTAGGGAAGGTTTCCACCCGGTTGTTTCCCGCCTTCCCCCCGATCTCCCGACGCCCTCGACCCCGGAATCCCGCCATCAGATCAGCCGTCAAGCCCGCGGTCTGGCCAGCGGTCAAGCCAGCGGTCTAGAAGGAGAGCATCCATGGCAACACCCGCCATTCGAGCGCCCTGGGTCGCGAAGCGACAGGGAGAGAACATCACCCAGATGCACTACGCCCGCCGGGGTGTGATCACGGAGGAGATGGACTACGTCGCCCGGCGCGAACGGCTCGAGCCGGAGTACATCCGGGCCGAGGTGGCCCGGGGGAGAATGATCATCCCCGCGAACGTGAATCACCCCGAACTCGAGCCGATGGGCATCGGCGTCAACGCAAGTTGCAAGATCAACGCGAACATCGGCAACTCCGCGGTGACGAGCGACATCCAGGGCGAGCTGGAGAAGCTCCGGGTGTGCCTCAAGTACGGTGCCGACACCGTCATGGATCTGTCCACCGGCGGAAACATCCCGGCGATCCGCGAGGAGATCCTCCGGTCCAGCACCGTGCCCGTGGGCACCGTCCCGATCTACGAGGCCATCCAGCGCGTCAAGAATCCGACCGATCTGACCGCTGACGACATGATCGATATTGTCGAGCTCCAGGCCCAACAGGGGGTGGACTACATGACCATCCACGCGGGGGTTCTGCTCGAGTTCATGCCGCTTATCAATGGGCGCATTACGGGGATCGTTTCGCGGGGCGGGTCGTTGATGGCCGAGTGGATGATCCACCACCGGGCGCAGAACCCCTGGTACACCCACTTCGACAAGCTCTGCGAGATCTTCAAGAAGTACGACGTCTCGTTCTCGCTGGGAGACGGCCTTCGACCCGGTTCGGTGCACGACGCCAGTGACAAGGCGCAGTTCGCGGAGCTGGAGATCCTGGGCGAGCTGACGAAGCGGGCCTGGGAGCATGACGTCCAGGTGATGATTGAGGGGCCGGGGCACGTTCCCATGGACCAGATCGACATGAACGTGCGCAAGCAGATCGAGGTGTGCCGCGAGGCTCCCTTCTACGTGCTCGGCCCGCTCGTGACCGACATCGCCCCCGGCTACGATCACATCACCTCCGCCATCGGGGCGGCGCTGGCCGGCTGGTCCGGCGCGGCGATGCTCTGCTATGTGACGCCCAAGGAGCACCTGGGGCTTCCAAACGCCGATGACGTCCGTCAGGGGATCATCGCCTACAAGATCGCCGCGCACGCGGCCGACCTTGCTCGTCACCGGCCCGGTGCGCGTGACCGCGACGACGCGCTCTCGAAGGCCCGTTACGAATTCGACTGGAACCGGCAGTTCGAGCTATCGCTCGATCCCGAGACGGCGCGTGCGATGCACGACGAAACCCTCCCGCACGATGCTTTCAAGTCGGCAGAGTTTTGCTCGATGTGCGGACCGAAGTTCTGCTCCATGCACATAAGCCGGAGCATCGAGGACTGGAACGCGGGGCAGGGCGGGAAGGAATCAAAAACGGCGGGAGACATCGCGCTCGACGTGCTCCCCAAGTAGGCGGTTCAAATTTTCGCGATAGCGGCGGGGCTCCGGGTCATCCCCAGCGCGAATGGAATTCGCAGAAGGGATCGCCGCGCAACGTGCAGCGGGTCTCCTCGATCTTGTAGGTGTCCTCCACCCCCACGAAACGGGCGACCACCTTCGCCATCCCCAGAACGCAGGCGCAATAGGGGACGTCGCTCTTCGGCATTCCGTCCAGGCGCATCACGTACTGCTTGAGCGCGGCGTCCATGTGAGCGACGCTCAGGGTCGCGGTGTCCACGTAGTTGCGGCAGAGCATCACGGCGCGCCTGAACGTCCGCGCGAGATCGTCCGCCTGGATCACATTCTCGTAGACCCCGCGAAGGTCGTCCTCGGCGCAGAACCTGCCGACCAGCTCCATGGCCTGCGCCGGAGACCCCCCGAAGAAGCGACAGACTACCAGGAGCAGCCGCGTGGCATCCTCCATCGGATACCACGCGCCCGGGAGTATCCGCTGCGAGACGAACGCGCGCGTTGCGTCGTCCAGCAGCGGCTCCAGCTTTTTGCGGTTCTTTCGAACCAGTTTGACGGCCGGGACGAGCGCCGTTCCCTTGACCTTGGCCACGTTAAGTTAAGATCCTCCTGGATCATCGGGAGACACGGGTGAGGGTGCGACTCGGGCAGTTGCCCGGTGCGCCCGGACCCGGACGTCGACCGTGTCCCCGGCAGCCAGTTCAGTCCCAGTGGGTCTCGAATTCGCAATGCGGATCGCCCCTCAGCGTGCACTTGAGCTTCACGGTGCGGGCGACCGCGCCCCTGCCGGCTATGCGCACGACCACCTTTCCCATGCCCATGATGCCGGCGCAGAAAGGGACGGTCGACTGGAACCCCTCGAGGTGGGTGATGATCCGGTTCGTGGCAGGATCCGGCTTTGCTATCCGCACCGTGCCCGTGTCGAAGTAGTTGCGCCAGAGGAGGGCCGAGCGGCGCAAGGACTTGCTCACGTCTCCCTCGGTGATGTAGTGGCTGTACAGATTTCGTAGATCGTTCTCGGCGAGATCCGCGCCGATGAATTCCATCCCCTCGGCCAGCGATGCGCTACCCACGATCTTCGTCGCGGCCGTCATCACCTCCGAGGCGTCTTCGAGCGGATACCACGCGCCCACGAGAATGCGTTGCTCGATGAGCTTCTTCCCGGCTTCACCCAGATGCGGCGCGGCCTTCTCACTGAACTTCCTGACGAGCTTGACAGCCGGGAGCAGGGCGCTGCCCTTGATGCATGCCATCGGTAATCGATCCTCCGGGAGAACTCCGGCCGGGCGCAGGGCCGGGGTGAGCAACTGCATACTTGCCCGTCACTTATCGTCGGGATCGAAGCGGAGCTTGACAGGGTTTTCGGCCACCGGAAGGCGAAAAGGCCACCCCGCGGGGTGGCCTTCACGGTTGTGGGGGCAAACTGCCCTCGCAGGCCGGAGCGCGCCGGGACCGGCCGGCGGCTCAGACGTCCAGGTCTTTGAAGAGCTCTGTGGAGAGGTAGCGCTCACCCGACGAGGGAATGATGACCACGATGGTTTTCCCGGCCGATTCCGGCTTGGACTGCAGAATGTCTGCGGCTTTCAGCGCGGCCCCGCTGGAGATGCCGACAAGCAGCCCCGCCTCCTGCGCGGCCCTGCGTGCCCATTCGAATGAGTCCTCGTTCGAGACCTGGATGATCTCGTCGATGACCTTGGTGTTCAGCACGTCGGGAATGAAGCCGGCGCCGATCCCCTGGATCTTGTGGGGGCCCGGCTTGCCGCCGGAGAGAACGGGCGACGCCGACGGCTCGACGGCGACGCAGCGGAATGCGGGCTTTCGCGCTTTCAGGGCCTCGCCGATGCCGGTGATGGTCCCGCCGGTCCCGATGCCGGAGACAAGAATATCAGCCTTGCCGTCGGTGTCCTTCCAGATCTCCTCCGCCGTCGTCTTGCGGTGGATCTCCGGATTGGCCGGGTTCTGGAACTGCTGGGGGATGAAGCTCTTCGGGTTGGCCTCGGCCAGCTCCTGGGCCTTCTTGACGGCCCCGGGCATCCCGTCGGGGGCGGGTGTCAGGACGAGATTTGCGCCGAGCGCCCGCAGGATCTTGCGGCGCTCAAGGCTCATGCTCTCCGGCATGGTCAGTGTCAGCTTGTAGCCCCAGGCTGCGCAGACGAACGCAAGCGCGATGCCCGTGTTCCCGCTCGTGGGCTCGATGATCTCCGTCTCGGCGTCGATCTTATTTGCCTTCCGCGCAGCTTCGATCATGGAAAGGCCGATCCGGTCCTTCACGCTCGAGAGGGGGTTGAAGCTTTCAAGCTTCACCAGGATGTCGCTCTTCGTTCCCGGAAACAGTTTGTTCACGCGCACGAGCGGCGTGTTCCCGATGGTCTCTGTGATGTCCTCGAAGATACGGGCCATTCTCTCTCCTCCTGCTCCTCGCGGCGCCGACGGGGAACTGCGCAGGGACGCGCCGCCCCCGCCGGGCTTGTGCCCGAAGCATGTACGATTGCGGGATAGTCATGGGCATCATAGTCAGGCCCCCCTTGAAGCGTCAAGCAACAGGAGGCCGCGGAGGGCCTTCGCCGGCATGAGGAAAAGGGGGCGCTTTCGTTGCGGCCCCGAGGTGCGGGGACTATACTGAAACTCACCCCTCGAACAGGGCGACTCGGCGACTCGAATGCTTGAGCAAGCGAGCGTCGGTAATTGGCTCTGTGATCCTGCCGGGGGCGGAAGGGCGGCTACGCCGGAGCGAGGCCGGTCGAGGGTGTTCAGGGGGTTGCATGGAACCGTTGGCCGTCGAGGCCAGGCGGCGTCTGGGTGAGTTGATCAATTGCCCCGACGATGAGATCAATCTCGCCGAGGCAGCGCTCCTCATCGCCTGCGAGGAGTATCCCCGGCTGGATATCGCCTGCTACGTGAAACGCCTGGATAAGATGGCCCGCTCACTCCAGGCGCGCCTTCCGCGGGGCGGTGAACCCGCACGCACCGCCCAGGCCATTAACGCCTATCTCTTCGGCGAACTCGGATTCTCAGGCAATCGCGCCGCCTACTACGACCTCCGGAACTCCTTCCTCAACGATGTACTCGACCGCCGCCTCGGCATCCCGATCACACTCAGCACGCTTTACATGGAGGTGGCCCGCCGCGTCGGCTTCCCCGTCGAGGGCGTCGGGCTGCCGGGACACTTCATGCTCCGGCACAGCGCCAACGGTTCTACCTTCTACATTGACGCATTCAACGCCGGGAGTTTCCTCAGTGAGGACGATTGCAGGGATCGGGTCGACCACATGTACGGCGACTCGCTCGTTTTCCGCGACGAGTTTCTCGAGCCGGTCAAGAAGCGACAGGTGCTCGTCCGCATGCTCTACAATCTCAAGGGCGTTTACATCTCGATGGAAGATTATGAGAAGGCGCTGGCCGCGACCGATCGAATCCTCCTCCTGGATCCCGATGCGCATTGCGAGCGGAGAGACAGGGGGCTCCTGTATTTCCGCCTGGAGTGTTTTCAGAGCGCTCTCGTCGATCTTTCCGCCTATCTCGAGCGAAAGCCCGATGCGGAAGACGGGCGAACCATCCGCAAGCACGTGGAGCGCCTCTCGGGGCTCGGTCACATGTTGAACTGATCCCCGGCGCGCGCGGGGGCTCGTGCGGGGGAGGCGCCGGTTGCGCCGAAGATCCTGACGATGCGCGGCGCGACCTCGGCGGTAAAAATGGCCTTCATCTCGGCGGGAACCCCTGGAAGCAAGAAGATCGGGAGCCCCTCAAGATCCACCAGGACCCCGGGCGCGCTTCCCACACTGTTTGCGAGAGGGGTGGCGCCCACCGGCAGGCGGGCCATTTTGAGGCGAGCGGGGCCGAGACGGGCCTCGGAGATCTTCCCCGCCCGGTGGAGCGCCCGGTAGCGCTCGGCGAGCATGCGGCGGGCGGTCGGGTGCAGGCGGAGGCGCCGTCCCGCAGCCCTGGCTACGGCCTCGAGCGTGACGTCGTCGTGGGTGGGGCCGAGTCCGCCGGTCGTTATGATCGCGCGCGATCCGATCTTCCGGGCGGCGCCTATCTCGGCTGCGATGTCGTCGATCCGGTCGTCCACGCAGGCGAGTTGCCGGACCCGCGCACCGAGGCGGGTCAGCTGGCCGGCGAGCCAGTGGGCATTCGTGTCGAGTGTGCGGCCGGTGAGGATCTCGCGACCGATCGTTATCAGGTAAACGTCCGTTCCATGGGTCGAGGATTTCATAATCGCGCCTTCGGGCGCCTCGCCCTGCCGTAACACGCGGCTCAGGGATGCGTCAGGGGGAATCGCCGGAGATGGCTCGCAAGACGAAGGTCAGCTTCGCCAAGTTCGAGAATGAAGTCCGGAAGTTCGCCAAGGACCACCGGAGCGGCGCCACCAGCATCGCGCTGAGCGCAGCGCGCATTCTTGCACATATGCCGGCCGACGAGGAAGGCGGCGTCATGCATAAGCGCAAGCTCGAGAAAGCATGCACGATCCTCCTCGACGGACATCCCGTCATTGCGGCCCTCTGGAACCTGACCGACGCGGTTCTGGGCATCAATCCCTGGCCCGCCACCGGCACCATGGCGCGCTCGCTGGTGCGGGAGGGCGCCCGGAGCTTCATACGCGGACTCCAGGATGATCTCAGCTCGACCGCCGATACGGCGAGCGAGCTTCTGGGCCGCTCGAAGAAGATTCTCACTCACTCGGTGAGTCAGACGGTCCGGCAGACCCTTCTCGCGCGGCACCGCCGCTCGCCAATCGAGGTCATCTGCACCGAGTCACGCCCGATGTTCGAGGGGCGCGAGATGGCTCGCGCCTTGGCACGGGCCGGGATCGGGGTCACCTTCATCCCCGATGCCGTCGCCGGCGCCGTCCTCGTCGAGGGAAGGGCCGAAGCGGTGCTTGTCGGGAGCGACTCGATATCCGAGGGGGGCGTGGCGAACAAGGCTGGCACCTGGCTCCTGGCGATGGCGGCCAAGGCGACGGGTGTCCCCTTCCACGTGGTGAGCACCCACGCGGCGCGGCTCCCTCTGGCCATCCAGGAGAAATCCCTGCAGCTCGCGCGCCCGGGCAAAGAGGTCTGGAGCGCGCCGCCCAGGAGCGTCGACATTCTAAATCGCGCCTTCGATCGCACGCCGCTCGATCTCGTCACCCTGGTGGTGATGGGCGGCCGGGTGCTGTCCGGCGAGCGCGCCCAGACGGAGCTCCGGGCGTTCAAGTTCTCCCCCTCCGTCGACCAGCTTGCCCGCGCGCGCGGCTTTGACATCTAGGAGGGGCCGTGCTGCTGGAGTTCAGTATCTCCCCCATGGACAAGGGGCCGAGCGTCGGCGCTTTCGTCGCCCGCGCGCTTGATATCGTCGATCGGAGCGGCGTTTCCTACAGGCTGAACCCGATGGGCACGGTGCTGGAGGGGAGCTGGGACGAGGTGATGGGTGTCGTGAAGCGCTGCCTCGAAGATCTTGAGCGGGATTGCGATCGCATTTCCGTCACCATGAAGCTCGATCACCGCAAGGGGAAGAGCGGCGCCCTCTCCGCCAAGGTCGAGGGCGTGGAACGCGCGCTGGGAAGAAAGCTCAAGACCTGAGACCTCAAGATCCAATACCTCGGGGGTAGCAAAATGTCCGAAACCGGGAAGAAGCAGCCAGAGGGTGCGAGCTACGGAGGCTCGGCGGGGCCGGGCGCCATCCACGGGCGCACCGCGCCGAAGGGTGAAGGGCTCGGCGTGCGCAAGCAGTTCGTGAACTTTTCCTTCTACAAGGTCGATCCCGCCTGGCACCGCCTCTCCGACTCCGAGCGGGAGATCGGGAGGAAGGAGTTCGCGGAGGTCGTGGAGCGGCGGGCACAGGATCTTCTCATCGTTCCCTACTCGCTGGTGGGCATCCGCGCCGAAGCCGACCTCATGCTCTGGCGCATCGGCTACGATCTCGAGAGCTTCCAGGCCATGACCACCGAGCTGCGCCGCACGGGCCTCGGCAAGCACCTGACCCAGCCCTACAGCTACCTCTCGATCACGAAGCGGTCCATCTATGTCGACAAGCACGACCACGAGGGCCAGGAGGGGAACCGGCTCTATATCGTGCCCGGGCAGTCGAAGTATCTCTTTGTCTATCCGTTCGTGAAGACGCGGGACTGGTTCCTGCTGTCACCCCAGGCGCGGCAGGGGATCATGAACGAGCATATCGAAGTGGGGCACAAATTCCCCTCGGTGAAGCTCAACACGACCTATTCCTTCGGGCTGGACGATCAGGAGTGGGTGGTGGCTTTCGAGACCGACGAGCCCCAGGACTTCCTCGACCTGGTCATGGCGCTCCGGGAAACCGAGTCGAGCCGCTATACGCTTCGCGACACGCCCATCTTCACCTGCATTTGCCGCCCCCTCCACGAGGTGCTCGATTCGCTCGGGTAGAGGCGTCACGGCGCGCGAAGCGCCCTACCGGCTCGACGAGATCCCCGAAGCCATCCGCGGGGACCTGTGCGCTGGTTGCGGGAAGTGCTGTCAGGTGATGATTCTCGATGGCATCCCGATCGATCGGCGCACCCGCATGGACCGCTCCTTCGTCGAGTGGATTGCGCTTCACGGCGGGCGAACGGAGATTGTCCGGGGTGCGAAGGGCGTTTCGCTGACGGCCACCGTTCCCACTCCCTGCTCCAAGCTCCAATGCCGCGACGGCGCCTACCGCTGCGGCATCTATGCGAAGCGACCCTACATGTGCCGTGACTACAGTTGCCTCGAAGACGACGGGATCGGCGACACCGCCTGGAAGCTCTACATCCGTGAGAAGCGCACCCGTGCCTGACGCCCTCTTCGTGCTGGTCTCATTTGCCGTTCACATGTCGCTCGCGCTCTGGATCGGCGGCGCCGTATTTTTCGGCGCGCTCGCGGCGCCGCGTGTGTTTGGCGCCGCGCCTTCGCGGACGCAGGCCGGCGAGATCGTGGGCGGCATGGTGGGCGCCTTCGCGAAGTGGAAGCTCGGCTGCATGGCCGTGCTGATCCTCGGAACCTGGTTCCGCTACGCGCGCTGGGAAGCCTGGAACGACTGGATCGCCGTGCGCTTCACCCTCGTCGCAGCCGCCTGCGTGCTCGAGATCCTGGCCACGCACGGCGTCGGACCCCGCATCATGGCGGCGCGGGAGGAACTGCACTCCGCCGGACTCGACTTCGATGGCGACCCCGCCGATCCGCGCCGGCGCCGCTTCCGCAGGCTCCACGGCATGGTGATGGGCCTTCAGAGCCTCGCCGTCCTGTGCGCGGCTGGTGCCCTCCTCACCTTCTTTTGATCCCGCTATATCTCCGGTATCCGTTCCGCACTCGCTTGCTGCCGAGGCGTGCCGACGCCGTTGCACTCATACGCGCGTCAACGGTGATTGATGAGCTCGAGCAGGTTTCCGTCGGGATCGAGAAAATAGAGGCAGTCGTGATCTCCCCAGTTCACGGGGTCGTGCATGGGGACCTTCAGGGCGGCGAGTCCGGCGCAGGCGGCCGCGAAGTCCTCGGGCGAAACCTTGAAGGCGTGATGGGCCTTTCCGAGAGGGTTCGCGATGCGGTCGGGTGGGGCGGGGGGCAGTTCGGGGTTCAGGTGCAACGCGACGTTATGATCACCGCATCGCAGAAGCATCCCGTCGCGGCCGAGATCCTGGAGGAATCGCATGCCGAGCACGTCGCAGTAGAAGTTGCGGGCGCGCGCGAGGTCGGTCACCTCGATGCCGAAATGATCCATCTCCCGAAGCTTGATCATGCCCGTCTCCTGTTCCTGAATCACGGCGCGAACTTATCAGCACCACGCCGCGACGGTCAACGGGAGAAGCGGCGTTTGACAGGCCCGCGGGGCGACTGTTTACTGAAGGGGACGCAGGGGCCACACGCCGGGGGATGCATGAAGGGCGAATCGTCCAGGAAGATTCTCGAGCAGGCGGTCGAGCTGTTCCGGCAGGCCTACCAGCTGCAGATGCAAGCCGATGTCGTCGGCGCCATCGAGCTGTATCAGGCCTCGATCGCGGCGTGTCCGACCGCCGAGGCGCATACCTTCCTCGGCTGGGCCTACAGCTTCGAGGGACGGTTCGACGAGGCCATCGCGGAGTGCCGGCGGGCGATCGAGATCGACCCCGAGTTCGGGAATCCGTGGAACGATATCGGCGCCTACCTGATTGAGCAGGACAGGCAGGACGAGGCGATCCCTTACCTCGAGCGCGCCACGCGCGCCAAGCGGTACGAGAGCCCCTGCTTCCCTCACTTCAACCTGAGCCGCATCTTCGTGAAAAAGGGACAGCTCCGGCGCGCCGCGGAAGAGTTGCGCCGCGCGCTCGAGGTCAACCCCGGCTACCTGCCTGCCCGCCAGGCGCTGACCGAGCTGGAAAAGCGGCTCCACTGAGAGGGTGAAATCCCACCGGAAGGACGAACCATGCGCTTCCACGTCTCTCTTCGGAACATGGGCCATTCTGCGACGCCTGAGACGCTCCGCGCCTGCGCGCAGGCGGTGGAGGTGTCGCCGATTTTCGAGGGCGCCTTCGTCGTGGATCATCTCTTCATTCCTCCGGAGGAGGCTGAGGGGAGCGGCGGCCGCTATCTCGAAACCCTCTCCACTCTGGCCTGGCTCGCGGGAGCCACTTCGCGGATCAAGCTCGGCATCTCCGTCCTCATCGCGCCCTACCGCCCCGCGCTCCTCACCGCCAAGCAGGTGGCCACCATTCAGGAACTGTCGGGCGGGCGGCTCATCCTGGGCGTCGGGGTGGGGTGGATGGACGCGGAGTTCCGCGCGCTGGGGGTGCCGCGCACGCGCCGGGGCGCTCTCACGGATGCGTTGCTCGAAACGCTGCACCAGGCCTTCGCGAACGACGTGATCGAGTCGAATGGCCAGAAGGTGATCTTCTCACCGCGCCCGGAGCGGCCGCCGATCTGGATCGGTGGCCGGGGAGAGGCGGCCGTGGGGCGGGCGGCGCGTTATGGCGACGCCTATCACCCCATTGCCATTCGCGACGTGGATGTGCGTGAGCGAAGCGAAATACTCCAGGCCGAGGCGGCCCGCTGGGGCCGCCCTGTTCCCAGCCTGGCGCTCTACGCACCATTCGACGGAGACGTCGGTCCCGCCGTGGATCGCCTGGGCGAACTGAGGGAGCTGGGCGTCGATGATGTCGTCGTGGCCTTCGGGCGTTATCGCGATGCGGCGGAGTTCGAGGATCGGCTGCGTTGCTACGCCGAGGAGGTGGCGCCGGGGTTCGCGTGAGGGAATGCTGGACGAATGATTGCCATTGGTTCCCAGGCGCTCACGACGATTCGGGTCCGGTTGACGAACTTGTCGATGCGCTTACAACCGGAGCAACCGCGTGCCGTGGTAGACGGTGACGACTTCGACAGAATCGGCACGAACTCGGTACACCAGGCGATAGTTTTCGTGGATGACTTCGCGTAGGGATTCGTCGCCGACTTCTGGAACGATCCGGCCGGACTGGGGAAACCGTTCGAGGCGTTCGATCGCGGCAACCAGGCGATCGGGCAAGAAGGTGGCGTAGTGTTCCGAATCGCGGGCCACGTACGCCTTGATGGCCTCAACGTCCTCAACCGCCTGGCGGGTCCATATATTATGACCCGCTTCACTTGAGGAGACGTTCCTTGGCCTCCTCGTGGGAGATCGTATCCCCGGCATCGGCCTGATCGAGACCGCGCTGAATCTTTGCCAAGAAGTACAACCTCTCCATTGCGTCTTCGATGGTTGCATCGGAAGGAAGACCTTCAACGGCCTCCAAAATTTTCTGCTTGTTCGACTGTTGCGACACACTCACCTCCAATTCTTGCACTTCTTCTGCGATGGCTTGGAGCCAGAGTACCGTTTTGACGGGCCCGCTTCAAGTTGTTGTTCCGAACGGTCTATCGCCGGCGGGAAGCGACACGGCCCGCCCCGGCGTGAGTCGCCGGCTGGACCCTAAGACTTTTAACAAGGACGAATGCTACCCACAACCACCAGACCCGGAAGGTTATCCCTTCGCTCCTCCCCCCTCACCCCCGAGGCTTCTTCACAGTCACCGCCTTCTCGACGGCAAGCGCGGCCGAGAGCGCCAGCGTGTCGTTGCCGCGCCGGGCCATGATCTGCACGCCAATCGGCAGGCCGTCGGCGCCGTTGGCTGCGGGGACGACCACGGCGGGATCGCCGGTGAGCACCGAGGCGTACATGTTCATGCAGGCGTAGAGCAGCTCCTGCTGCTGGCCGTCGACGACGGGTCCCTGATCGCCCACGGGGGCGGTGGTGGGCATCACCGGCGAGACGACGACGTCGAACTTCTCGTACAGCCGGATGAAGGCCATCGTGATGAGGACCCGCTTCAGCTCGGCTTCGAGCACGGCCTGCGGCTCCGGCCCCGGCATTTCCAGGAGCATTGCGAACCGCGGATCGAGCTGGTCCTTGTTGTCCAGAACAGTCTTTATGTCGATCATGCCGGAGATGTCTTTCACCCCCCGG
>JAUYMQ010000468.1 GCA_030698575.1 Deltaproteobacteria bacterium | reverse complement strand
GCGGTTGCGATGTGCGCCGAACGCCGCGAGATCGGGCTGGTTCGCCGGCGGGAAGGCAGGAGAAAGAGGAGCGCCGCGGCGAAGGAGTAGAACCACGTGACGAGGGCCAGGTTCACATGAGCCACGAGACAGCGCTTGAAGAAAAGCGGATCGGTGACAAATCGATCGAAGGGCGGCATCCGCCCGATGACTACCGCAAGCGCGAACAACCCCGCCAGGATGAGCACCCCCAGCGCGAGGGAGAGCCACTGGCGCGCCGCGCGATGCTCTTCAACGCCGTGCGCGTTCGGGGCTGGGGAGCTGCCGGCCATGGCACCCCTCGTTCAAGGAAGAGATTTCAAATCGACAAAAAGCTCTCAAGCGATAACTTGACCTTTATATCGTTTTACCTTAGTCTTGACCCCGAGGCAAGGCCAAGCTGGAACTTTCTCGACGGCCCCGGGAGGGCCCGCCGGCATGCACACCTTTCTCTCGCAAACGGCCGAGTATGCGCTGCGGGCGGTGGCCTGGATTGCCTCCGAATCGCCCCAAAAACCGGTGCTATCGAGGGAGCTTTCGGCGGGCACGCAGATCCCGGCCCAGTATCTCTCGAAAATTCTTCGCCGCCTGGTCCTGGCGGGGATCCTCGAGTCGCGCAAGGGCCGGGGCGGCGGGTTCACCCTCATCCGACCACCCGGAGAGATCACCTTCCGCGACGTCCTGTCCGCCGTGGACGCCTATCCCGACAAGGACGGGTGCGCCTTCGGCTGGGGCTCCTGTGACCAGCGCAATCCCTGCCCGCTGCACGACGCCTGGAGCCAGATGAGCGAGGGCTTTCGCGACTGGGCCGCCACCTCCAATTTCGCTGATTTGCGCCCTTTGACCGCTTCCCGCCCCTCCCGCAAGCGGCGCGCCAGGCAAAAACCCCGCTGACAGTTCCCTCCGGCGTCTTGCCACGGCCTCCGTAATCGTGAGAGTCTTCCGCCAAATCGCCCACGATTTTTGGAATCGCCCCCATGATTCGCAGACGCCGCTACATCTTCAGAAAGCCCCCGCGCACACCCCGCGTGATCGCCATCCTTCTGGCCCTGCTCGCCGGGGCGGCGCTCGTCTTCCTGGTGCCCCGCCCCTCGGCGAACGTCACGGCGCGCATGGAGGGCGGCGGCCCGGATCGCGTGCTCATTGTCGACGTCGAGGGTACGGAAGAGGCGAAGCGATTCGAGATCCCCGCAATCGGCCTGGCCGAGCCCCTGGTGGAGGGGCAGGCGCAGCTCCGCATTCCGGCCGACACGCTGCCGGCCGAGGGGACCAAGCTTGCCTATGTCGTCAAAGGGCCCTGGTACAGCACGGACCTCAAAGGCGAGATCGACTTCGAACGCCCTTCGGCGAACGTCCACTACGTGGCAACCGTCAAGCCCGACGGCGCCGGCGGCGCCTGGCTGACGATCAAGGGCGAGAGGGGGAATCATCTCCTGCTCTTCGATCCGGCCGGCAAGGTCGCCCTCTCGGGGCGGCACGCTGATCTCGCCGGCCCCGACGGCGCGGCGCGCGTGCGCTTCTCGGCCCCGGAGATGAACGCGGCCCAGCGCGAGGACGGGCCGACCACCGCCCGGCTCAGCGTGACCAGCCCCTCGGGCGAGGTGAGTGACAACGAGATCATTCTTCGCGAAACGCCGACCCGCACGGTGCAGGCGGTGGTTCTCTTCCCGCCTAAAGGCGCGTCGACCGAAAGATCCGTCGTCCGGCTCCGCGTTCTGACAGAGCCGGGCGCGACCGTCCTGTTCGGCGACGCGCCGGCCGGACTCAGCGGTCCCAGCGTGGAGTTCGACTGGCCCATTCCCGGCGGTGGCAAGCACACGCTCGACTACGAGGTGCGCTCGGCCGGGCTGAAACCCGCTCGGGGCACCATCGAGATCGAGAGGATCGGGAACGAGGGGGACAAACCCGCAGGCGAATCCGCCGCGGTTGCGGTTGCTCCCGCGCTCAGCGAAGGCGCGCTCCGGCGCGACGCCGGGTCTCTCGCCGGCGAGCGCGTGGAGCTTGCAGGCAAGGTCCTCGCGCGGCCGGCGCCCCTCGGATCGCTGGAGATGATCGAGATCGGCCCCGGAGGAAGCGATCGGGAGGTCGCCGTCGTCTTCCCGCCTGACGCATTTCCACCGCTTCGCGACGGAGACCGCGTGATCGTGCGCGGGCGCGCGGAGGGGACGCAGCGGCTCCGCACCGCATCGGGGCAACTCCGGGAGATGCCCAAGGTGCGCGCCGACGAGGTGATCATCCCTTCGCAGGCCGAGAGCGCCTCCCTTTTCGAATCGCGCTACGCAACCATTCTCGAATCGTTCTGGCGGGATGCGGACGACCCCGCGCCCACCCCGACCATGCTGCCCCCCACCGACCGCGTTTTTGCCGCGGCCGAGCCCTGGCCCGAGCCGCTGTCCGTGCAGCCGCGGCAACCCGTCCTGGCGAGTGAGATGGTCTCGGGCCTCGGTGACCGGCTGCCGCCGGAACGCCTGGCGCTGCCCGAACCGCAACCCGTCGCTGAAGAGGAAACGGCCGCCGCGCCCGTGGACCCCGAGAAGCCCGATGCGCCGGCGCCGGTCGCGCAGCCGGCACCGCCGGAAGCACCGGAGCGGCCGGAACCAAAAGTGGAGGTCGCCCGCGAGGCGGGCGGCGGCCTGCAGGCCGGGCCACCGCCTGCGGCCACGGAGCTGGTTCGCGTTCCGCGCACGGTCGATCCCGAGAAAAGGGAAAGACTCGACCCCGGGCCCTCCGTCCGCGTCGATCGCGTGCCGGGTGGGGAGGTGCCCGGCATCGCCGGCGTGCCGCCGATCACCGAGGTGCCCATCCGGGCCGAGCCGCCCGGGCGCGTCGAGGAGCAGGACACTCCGCCGGATTGGGCGTGGACCCGAGACCGCGCGCTCGAGTCTGAGCTTACCGGACGTGGCGTCAGCGGCGTGCGCATACTCAGGCGGGGCCGGTCGATCCGGCTGCGAGGGACCGTGCCCGACGATGGCCAGATCCGCTCGCTCTACCAGTTCATGAACGACAAGGGATTCGGAGAAGTGGACTACGGCGTGGAGGTGCGATAGCGCGTGGCGCTGCCATCTCACGGTCCCGGTTCAGGCGCTCCGGCGCATGCGCCGCCAGAGCGGGCCTCCGAGAACGGTCTTGCCCAGGCGCAGCACACGCTGGATGACAGTCATCGCGCGCTCGGTTCCGGGCCAGTGGTCCTTGATGAGGGCTGGCGGCTGGCCGTTCACGAACGTTTCAAGGATGTAGGCGGCAAGCACGACGTCGTCGACGTAGCCGAACGGCCCGAGGAGCATTTCGGGAAGGATGTCGAGCGGCGCAATGAAGTAGGCCAGCACCGCCGCGAGCTTGACCTTGTCGCCCGGGGGCACACGACCGTCGCGCACGAGACGCGAGAGGAACACGAACAGATCGGGACCCGCCAGAAGGACGGTCGACGCGGGGGAGCCCACCCGCCTGCGCGCCCAGCCGTGAATGCGCGACCGCAGACGATCGTAGTAGCGACGGTGCCCTTCCGGCGGCAGCACCTCGGGCCGCAGCGCCCCCTTCTTCGCCATGCCTCTCCTTAAATA
>JAUYMQ010000467.1 GCA_030698575.1 Deltaproteobacteria bacterium | reverse complement strand
AGCGCCTGCCCTCCGCTTACCTCCACGGCGGAGAGGTAGAGATACCCCACGACCACGGCGAAGGCCAGCATCCAGATCCACCACCGGGTCATCACACGGCCCTCCATGTGCGCAGCTTCCGTCGGCCCGGCCGGTTCGAGGGCGGGACGAACCGTGCGAGGAACGAGGTGTCGAGCGGCGAGCGCCACTCGACGTCCATGCGCGCCCCCCTCAGTGTGATCCGCCATGATGGCCGGAGGCTGCGGGATCCTTCTTCGCGTCCGCCGACTTGCCCGCCTCCTCCCCGGTTTCGCGATCATGGGAATGGCCGCCCCCGCATCCCATCCCGAACCGGTGCATGGCCACAAAAACGCCCACGAGCAGGATCCAGATGCCGTAGTTCCTCAGGAAGTCTTCCATGGCATGTCCCTCTGGCCACGGTAAGAGCAAGGCGGGTGCCAGCGAGCCCGTGTGCGAACTCGCAGAGTGGCGCGGGGTTACGTCACGTGCACGGGAAGACCACGGACAGGCTCAGACAAAGTGGCAAAGCGGATGGAAGGAGGTGTCCGGGCCCGACTTCTTGTCAGCGGGTTGCAGCCGGAGAATACGGCCCGGGGGAGAGAGACGACCCCCCGGGAACCGAAGCTCCCGGGGGTCGCACACAGACGATCCTGGCTAACCGCTACGGCGCTGCGCACCGCCGAACGGCATCACGTTCCCCCAGGGGTTGATGTGGAAGGTGCGCACCTGCCCCTCGGCGCCCTTCAGCTCCACCGAGTACATCGTGCCGTGCATCCCGGTAAACGGGAGCACCTTCTCGACCGTGAATCCCTTGAGATAGGTGTCCGCGTACTGCTGAGCCAGCTCCTTGGCCTTCTCCTCCGTGATCTGGGCCGGCTGGGCGCCGGCGCCAGCCTGTCCGGCGGCGCCGCCCATCATGCCGGGCCCCATCATCCCACCACCCATCGTCCCTCCGCCCATCATGCCGGGGCCCATACCGCCGCCCATCATGCCCGCGCCCATACCGCCGCCCGCCGGACCGCCGCCCATCTGTGCCAGGGCCGCGCCGGCGAGCAGCGTCACCACACCTACCGCGAGTGCAATGCTCAGAATGCGATTCATCTTTTTCCCCTCCTCTGGGTCGATCTGACGGCTGAGCTTCTGCTTTCCTGTAGGAGCATGGCTCGTGCCATCCGCAAGCCAGGCTCGAGCCCTGTGTTTTCAATTTGTTGCCGAGGGGGCCCGCAAGGCTGGACCAACCGCTCGTCGGAATTGTCGAGAGCCGTCGACACCTGTGTCGACCCGCGGAGTGGGCGGCGACGGAGGCGTCACCGGGACGCCTTCTGCGCCGCCTTCGTCTCCTGCTTCAGACGCTGCCGCGCTTGCGCGAGGACAGAGCCCACATGATCCCGATCTTCGCGCGAGAGGTCCTGCGCCAGCAGCACCTCCCATGTCCGGATCGCCTCGCCGGTCTTCCCCGGAATCTCGTAGAGGACGAGCCCCTTCCCCCACAGCGCCTGAGTCAATTTCGGCTCCAGCGCCAGCGCCCGGTCGAATTCGCTGAGGGCCCGGTCGGGATGCCCCCCGCGGAGCAGGATGAGGCCGAGATACGCGCGAGCGGCCGGGTGCTCAGGATCGACCTCCAGCGCACGCTGAAACAGGCGGAGGGCGCGTCCGAGGTCCTGGGCCTCCATGGCCCGCCGACCCTGGTCGAGCAAGGCCGGTAGATCTCGCGACTCCAGGGGGAGCGCCGCGTTCCCCGTTCCAGTGAGGAGCCCCCCGGTGATCGAACCTCCGTCCCGCAAGCGCACCGACTGGGGAAGAAAGAATCCGATCGCCGCGCCGAACCCCACGAGGAAGAGCGCCGCGGCCACCCAGCGCCAGGCCCGAAAGGCTGGAGCCCGCGCTGCGCGCTCCGCACGGGGAGTCTCCGTGGTCCCTTCGGCCGGGGCGCTCCGCCGTGGCTCATCCTGCGCGGCCAGCGCAAGGGCGGCCCGGGTCTCATAGACCGCCCGTAGCTCCTCGTAGTCATGATCTGACAGTTTCCCCGCTCGATGGTCAAACTCGAGCTCCCGGAGCCCCTCGACGAGCCGCGCGCCTTCCGGCGTCAGCGCCGAGGCCTCCTCTTCCACCATCGCGCGCACGCGGGCGAGAGCCGCAGCATCCGCCGGCGCCGGCGGCGTCGCCCCGCGGCGGGCCCACCGTCGCAAGACCCACGCGGCCCCACCCAGCCCCGCCGCCGCGCCCAGCCCGGGGAGTACCCAGAGCAGCAGACCGAATCCCCGCGCCGTCGGCGCGAGCAGGATCCACTCGCCGTACTTCGAGACGAAGTAGGCCCGGATCTCGTCGGGGCTCGTTCCGGCCGCGAGCTGATCCGCGATCAGGGACCTCATCTCCCGGGCCATCTCGGAGGGCGACTCGGCCACCGACAGGTTCTGGCACACGGGGCAACGCAGGCCGGCGGCGATCTCGCGCACCCTGGCCTCGAGGTCCTCCTTCGCGCCGGCCGCGGTCGCGAGGAGCAGGGACCCGACGAGCGCGGCCAGCAGCCGGCCCGTCCGGACCCTACTGGATCGAGCGGTAGTCACCCTTTCCCTCCCGCCCGCTCACCACTCCTTGCCGGGCCTCCTCGATCTTGGCGTGGATCAGCTCCGCGTCGAGCGCCCCGATGTGCTTGTAGGTGATCCGCCCGTTCCGGTCGATGAGGAAGGTCTCGGGGATGCCCCAGATCCCGTAGCCGATGGCGATCCGGTTCCCCGCGTCAATGCCGTTCGCGTAGGTGATGTCGAACTCCCGCAGGAAGGCCCGGGCCGGTTCCTCGCGGTCCTGCATGTTGATTCCCAGGAAGACCACCTCCTCGCCGCGGTGACGCCGCCAGGAGGCTTCAAGGAGCCGCGCCTCCGCCCGGCAGGGCGGGCACCATGAGGCCCAGAAGTTGACGAATACCACCTTGCCGCGGAGGTCCTCCAGCTTCATCGTCCCGCCATCGAAGAGGGGGAGCGTGAACGGCGGCGCCGGACGGCCGATGAGCGGCGAGGGGATCTCGCGAGGGTCGCGGGTGAAGCCGTAGGCGAGGAAGCCCACGAGCGGCGTCACGACGCCGAAGACGATGAGGAGCCGCGCCCAGGGCTTCATCCCCCTCATGCCTCCGCGGCCCGAAGCCGGAGCGGGAAGAGGGCCAGGAAGACCCCGGCGATGATCACGCCCCCGCCCACCCAGATCCAGATCACCAGCGGACGCACCAGCACCTTGACCGTGGCCTGGCCGGCCTTGATCTCGCTGAACCCCGAGAGGATCACGTAGAGATCCTCCTTCCAGCCCATCCTGAGGACCGCGCGCCCGATGGGCGAGTCCCGGCCCGGGAAGAACTTTAGCG
>JAUYMQ010000462.1 GCA_030698575.1 Deltaproteobacteria bacterium | reverse complement strand
GACGGTACCGTGACGGCGGCCAACGCCAGCGGCCTCAACGACGGTGGTTCGGCGACGCTGCTGATGAGCGAGGCGCGCGCGAACAAGCTCGGGATCTCGCCGCTGGCCTTCATCCGTGGCTACGCCTCGGCAGCGCTCGATCCCAGGGTCATGGGGCTCGGCCCGGTGCCCGCCACGCGCAAGGCGCTCGAGAAGGCCAAGCTCGCGATTGACGAGATCGAGCTGTTCGAGCTGAATGAGGCCTTCGCGGCGCAGTCGCTGGGCGTGCTGAAGGAGCTGAAGATCGACGCCAAAAAGGTGAACGTCAACGGCGGAGCCATCGCGCTTGGCCACCCCATCGGCGCCAGCGGCAACCGCATCCTCGTGACGCTGCTTCACGCGCTGCAGGATCGGGGGCTCAAGACGGGGGTTGCAGGGCTTTGCATCGGCGGCGGCCAGGGTATCGCGGTGGTGGTGGAGCGGGCCTAGCGCCGTCTCGGCATCCCGGTGAGGCGTCAAGCCGGTGAGGCATCAGGATTGTGAGGGCATCGCGGCGTAACGGCCGCGATGCCTTTTTGATTCCAGATTGGTTTTTTGCTGCGCCTTTCCGCCCGTTTCATCGATGGCGATGCCGCGGAAGAGGAGAAGCCGGTAGTAGAGGAGCTTCGCGTACTCGTTCTGGACCGTCAGGAGGTCGCTCTCGTGGCGCCACCAGGCCTCGCGGTGGAACCTCGAGTAAGGCGTGGCGCGCAGGATCGCCACGAGGTCGGAGCCCTCGTTGACGTGTTCCCAGGTGAGCCGGATGCGGCGGAGGTGGTAGGGCGAACTGACGAGGATGACCCGCTTCCACCCCTGGACGCGCATCATCTCGCGCACGACCTTCAACTCCTCGAAGGTGCTGGTGCTCATGTTCACGACGAGGATGGCGCTCTCGGGCACGCCCTGCCGGCGGAGGACGACCGCCGAGAGCTCCGCGTGGGTCATGCGCTTGCCGATGATTTCCAGATCTGGCGCCAGCAGGCTCGACGCGCAGAGGATGTACGGGGCGTACTTCTCTCGATAAAGTTCGGCGGCGAAGCGGGCGCGATCGGCCGGGGAGCCGGAGAGAACGACGATCAGATCCGCGGGCGCGAGCGGATCCTCCGTGACCAGGTAACCCGCCACGCCGGGAAGCCATCGGGGACCGGTGAGCACCGCGCCGCCCGCCAGGAGCCCCAGGACGAGGACGCTCCCGATCAGAAATTTGAAGAAACCGCCCATCGCACACCCTGCTTGTCCACAGCTGTTGGCAAACCTGTGGAAAACAAAAAATAGAAGTCTGTTTTCGCTGACTTGGGCCGTGACACCCGGAACAAAAACAGGTGGTTTGTTTTCTCGGGATCGCGCCCTGGAAGTGCTTCCCAGGGCGTCGTACGGGGTGGCCGGCCCCGCCCCACCGCCTTCCGCAATGGCCTATAATGCCGCGGCGCCACCCGATCCGCGAATTTCCTCAGCTGCCGCCCCAGGGCCGGGGGCCCTTATTCCGCCAGGGAGCCCGATGAAGCTCGAGAACAAGATTTGCATCATCACAGGAGCCGCTTCCGGCATCGGCCGGGCTTCCGCGCTTCTCTTCGCCCGGGTTGGGGGCACCGTGGTCGTGGCCGATGTGAATGAAGCCGGGGGCAAGACGACGGTGACCGACATCGAGAGCGAAGGGGGAAAGGCCTCTTTCATTCGAACCGACGTCTCCCGCGCCGATGAAGTTGAATCACTCGTCGAGCAAACGGTCTCGGAGCATGGCCGCGTCGACGTTCTGTTCAACAACGCAGGGATCGATTACATGGGGCCCCTTCACGGCATGAAAGAGGATGACTGGGACCGGGTCATCGACATCAACCTGAAAGGGACCTTCCTGGGTGTCAAGTATGCCATCCCCCACATGCGGCGGCAGAAGGGGGGAACGATCCTGAGCACGGCCAGCGTGGCGGGGCTCGTCGGCTCCAGCGGGCTCGGGGCCTACAACGCGGCAAAGGGCGGCGTGGTCCTCCTCACCAAGCACCTGGCGGTCGAGTACGGCCGATTCGGGATCCGGGCCAACTGTCTCTGTCCCGGCGTCATCGAGACGCCCATGACCCACGCGCTGCGGGAGAGCGAGGGAGCAGAGGCGATCCGAGACGCCATGCTGGCGCTCTATCCGTTGAAGCGCTTCGGCAAGCCGGAGGAAGTGGCCTGGCCTGCGCTCTTCCTGGTGAGCGATGCGTCGTCATTCATCACCGGCCATGCGCTCACAGTGGACGGCGGCATGACCGCCGGCGCACAGAGCGTGGTGGACATGTTCAACCTCCGGGAGCGTCGATGAAGGCGGATATCGGGGCACGAAAACACGAAGGCCTCCCATCCGGGAGGCATTGTTAGTGGAGCAATAGAACGGGGCAGCTCGTTGGAAGGGCCATAGAACGAAGCATACCAGCGGGGCCATAGAACGGAGCGGCGGGCCGCAGCTAGCGGCGGCCCGCGCAGGGCTTGGTCCCGTGATTGGCCTTCTTGCTCTTCCACTTCAACTTGTGGCGCTTCTTGTGTCTGGTCTTGCGCATGCCCTGCTCCTCGTATCGAAAGAATCTGGCGATCGAAAGCCTGGGAAAGGCTGATCCACCATCGTCTGCGAGGGTCGAAACCTAGCCCAGACCGCCCCGATTTTCAAGGGGCCCGCGGAAGCACCTGGAGAGGCACTGATGCAGTCGTCCCAGACAGCGGGCGAGACGGCGGGCCTGCTCACGGCGCTGCGCCGCGAGGCGGCGGGGCGTGGGCTCGATCTCGTCGGCGTGGTCGACGCCGCGGCCTACGACCGAGCCGCGCCTTCCGGCCACCGCATCGGGGAGGTATGGCCCGGTACTGGCGTGGCCGTGGTGATCGGCAGCGCAGGTCCGCTCTACTGGAGCCGCTTCAGGGTCGCCCGTCCCGGCACCCTGCCGCCCAAGGGCCAGGGCGATCCGCTCGATGACTTCACGATCGAGAGCGTTGCCCCGCTTCGCGCGATGCTGCGCGCGGCGGGTTACGCCGAGCAGACGCTCTATCCTTTTTTCGGGGCGGATCACGCGCTCTCATTTCGCGCGCTGGGCTCCGCGGCGGGCTTCGGCGCCATGAGCGTGCTCGGCCTCGTTATCCACCCGGCCTTCGGGCCCTGGATAGCCGCCCGCGCGGCGATCCTCACCGACGCGCCCCTTGAAGTCACGCGTCCGCTCGACAGCTTCGATCCCTGCCGCGACTGCCCGGCGCCGTGCATCGCGGTCTGTCCGGGCGGCGCCTTTCCGGAGGGGCGCTGGGCGGCCGAGCCCTGTCTCGCCGCGAAGCGGGCGCAAGAGGTCTGCCGCTCGAGCTGCCTCTCGCGAATACATTGCGTTTACGGCGAGGAGTATCAATACGGGCCGGAGGAGATGGCCTACTACAGCACCTATCCCTGAGAAGCGCCCGCGTGCGCAGGGCCCGGGGTTGACAGCCGGGCGGGGAGTGATCTAGACGCAGGAGTGCACACAGCCCACGGAGAGAAACCAATGGCGGACGTGAAGCACGAGGAGTGGCAGTTCGAGGGGAAAGAGGGCGTTTCGCTCTATGCCCAGGCCTGGACGCCGCCGGAGGCGCGGAGGGCGATGGTCGTCGTGCACGGCCTCGGAGAGCACTCGGGCCGGTACCAGAACATCGTCGATCACTTCACGCCCAGGGGCTTCGCCGTCTACGGTTTCGATCAGCGGGGGTTCGGCAAGAGCGCGGGTACGCGGGCCTTCACGGCTTCCTTCGACGACTTCCTGGACGACCTGGACAGCTTCGTCGATGTGGTCCGCGCGCGGCGGCCCGGTGAGAAGATCGTGGTGGTGGGCCACAGCATGGGGGGGCTCATCGTTCTCCGATGGGCCGCCTTCAGGGCGCCGCGGGTGGCGGCGCTGGTAAGCTCCGGCGCGGCGCTGGTGCCGGGGGCTTCGGTCTCCAGGATGAAGATTGCCGCCGCGCGGATTCTCTCCCGCATCTCGCCCAAGCTATCGATGCCCAACGAGGTCAACCCGGCCGATCTTTCCCACGACCAGGCCGTGGTGAAGGCCTACGAGCAGGACCCGCTGGTCATTCGCAAGATCACCGCCCGCCTCGGCTTTGAAATCATCCGGAGCATGGGCGAGACCCTGTCGGCGGCCGGTCGCGTCCAGATCCCCATCCTGCTGCTGCATGGCGCGGACGACGCGCTGGTGGACAGCACGGGCACGCGGAAGTTCTTCGAAACGACGCAGGCCCCGGACAAGCGCCTTCATCTCTATCCCGGCTTTTTGCACGAGATCTTCAACGAGAACGGGAAGGAGAAGGTCTTCCAGGACATGGAGGCCTGGCTCTCGGGCAAGGCGTAGCACGCGGCAAGAATCTGCCAATGGACCTGAATGAAGGAGCGCCCCGTCTCGTCTGTGCGCTGATTTTGACTGGCGCCCACAGCCGGTCGGGCTATTGTTCACGGAGTTCGGAGGGGAGTCGCCGGAGGCCCGGCCTGCCGGATAGCCGTCCGGAGGGGCGCGTCGGTTCCGTTTCTATCTCTCAGGCGAAAAACGAACGGATGAACGAGGGGGGGATCTCCCCTTCAGGGAGGAGGCAAACATGAAATCCGGACGCATGGCCCTGGTACTCCTGCTCTCGGTTGTGATGCTGACCGGTTGCGAGGAGACCAAGAGCGCCGCGGGCAGCAAGACGGGCAAGGGCGCGCTCCTGGGCGGCCTCCTCGGCGCTGGTACAGGCGCCATTATCGGTAGCCAGACGGGCAATACAGGGGCGGGCATTGCCATCGGAGCCGCAACTGGCGCGCTCGCGGGCGGCCTCATCGGCTACGCGCTGCAGAAGCAGGAAGACAAGCTCAAGGCCATCGAAGCCGAGTCGTACCGGCGCGATCAGGAGCTGCAGGACATGATCGTCCAGCGAAACTCGCGCACGCAGGCGCTGGTCGTGACGCTCGCCGGCGACTTCCTCTTCGACACCGATTCATCCACCCTTCGGCCCGGTTCCTATCAGAAGATGAACCAGATTGCGGGTGTGATGAACGAGGACCCCAGCACCCAGATTATCGTCAAGGGGCACACCGACAGTCGCGGGTCCGAGGCCTACAACATGTCACTTTCCCAGCGGCGAGCAGATTCCGTGAAGAACGCCCTCATCCAGTCGGGCGTGGCGGCCCAGCGGATCACCGCCATCGGTTATGGCGAGAGCCAGCCTCTGGTCAACGAGAACACGAGCGGCGCCTGGCAGCAAAACAGGCGCGTGGAGCTGGAGATCCTGCCCCCCGGCGGGCCGCCTCCGGGCGCGGCGCCGCCCCCGGGCTATGGCGCGCCTCCGCCCGGCTACGGCAATCCGCCTCCGGACTACGGCAATCCGCCTCCGGGCTACGGCAACCCGCCTCCGGGCTACGGCAACCCACCCCCGGGTTACGGGAACCCCCCGCCCTACTGAGCGCGGACGCGAAGGCGAACACCTGAAGGGCCTGCCCACTCCGGGCAGGCCCTTTTTTTTGGGTGTCCGTGAGAAGAATCAGGCTTAAGCGCCTCGTCCGACCCGCCGCACGAATCGAGGCTTTGACACAGAGCGTAATAAAATGTTGACTTTTCAAAGGCATTCTTTTAGGCTCCCTGTAGTCTTGAAACCTGAGTCTTATCAAACGCTTGGAAGATTCCAGCCCTTGACGAGACAGAACGCACGGGCGGAATTTTTCTATTAAAGAGATATTGTAAAGGCGTTTGTGAGCCGTCCGCCCTGGACTGAACGATCTCCCGGGTCAGAAGCGGTTCGGCAACGGTTCCGCGAAGGTCTTGCCGATAAGGGTTGGGATGGGAATATCCATCGTCCAAAAGAGCGACTTCTCTAAGAAGAAGCGCAACCCGAAAGTCGCCCTCGTCCTGGCGGGCGGCGCCGTGTCGGGAGGGGCCTTCAAGGTCGGCGGCCTGAAGGCGCTGAACGACTTCCTCGTCAACCGCAAGGTCACCGACTTCGACGTCTACATCGGGCTCTCTGCGGGCGCGTTCCTCGCGGCCCCGCTCGCAGGAGGCGTGAGTCCCGAGGAGATGCTGAAGAGCCTGGACGGCTCTTCCTCCAAGTTCAAACAGCTCCGCCCTGTCGATTTCTACTACCCGAATTTCCGTGAATGGGTGACTCGCCCGCTCAGCGTCTGGCTGGGCCTGGCCACCTTCCTGCCGGCGGTCATCTACGATTTCCTCAAGGCGATTCCGGCGCTACCGGGCAGCGTCTATGGCGCGGCCCGGACCTACGCCAAGGACCCGAGCTACACGAATTTCGAGGCCGTGAGCAAGGAGCTGGCGAAAGTGATCTCGCCCCGCCGGCAACCCCCTTCGCTCTTTCGTGCCCTGCCGTCAGGCATCTTCGACAACGTGGCTCTCGAGCGCTACCTGGCCGCCAATATGGCGAGCAACGGGATCCCCAACGATTTCAGCGAGCTCTACAAGCTGCGGAAGAAGGAGCTCTACATTGCGGCGATGAACCTCGACACCGCCGAGCGGGTGATCTTCGGTCACAACGAGGTCAGCGACGTGACCATCTCGGAGGCCGTCCAGGCCTCGACCGCGTTGCCCGGGTTCTACAAACCCGCCCGGATCCGGGGCGTGGATTACGTCGACGGCGGCGTGCGGCACACCGCCAACATCGATATCGCCATCGACCACGGCGCCGACCTGATCATCTGCTACAACCCCTTCCGCCCCTTCCATAACCGCGTCGACGTCGAAGCGCGGGAGGTCAACAAGAAGATCGAGTACGTGACGACGAAGGGAGACTATCTGGCAAGCCGGGGCATGCGAAGCGTGCTCAATCAGGTTTTCCGCACGCTGCTGCACTCGCGGCTGCAGATCGGCCTCAGGAAGTACGTCGACGACATGAAATTCAAAGGCGACATCATCCTCATCGAGCCCCAGGAGCAGGACATCCGCTTCTTCGAGATCAATCCTCTCGCCTTCTGGGATCGCGCGCAGTCCGCCGAGCGCGGGTTCCATTCCGTGAAGACCAGCATCGAGAAGAAGTATCCCCAGGTCCGGGGCATCCTCTCGAGCTACGGAATCGAGACCACGCGCATCTATGTCGAGGAGGATATCCGCCAGATGCGGAAGGCGGGGCGCCGTTCGGACCACTCCGCGAAGGTCCTCCGGGTTCTGGAACGGGAGACGCCCAAAGTCCCGATCAAGTTGTTGGGGGGGTCGCGCAAATCGACCCAGGCGGACTGACAGCCGTCCGCGGGCGACACCCTGCTCATCCGGCGATCACTCCATGATTATCCATGTCAACTACAAGGGGCTGGAGCCCAGCGCGCGGGTCGACGGTTTTTTCGAAACGAAGGCGCGCAAGATTTCCCGCTTCACACGCTCCTTTCAACCCGATGCTGTCCACCTCCGGGGCACGCTGAACCGCCACTCCCGTAACGGCACCTATACCGCCTCCCTCCGTCTCTCCTTTCCGCAGAAGGTTCTCACGGCCAAGGAATCCGGCGCCGAGCTGATGCCGGCGCTCCATGCGGCGGTCGAGGATCTCTTCAAGCAACTAGAGAAGTTCATGAGCCGCCTGAACCGGGAACACCTGCGCCGCCGTGATCGATAGCAGGCTCCGGGTGCGTTGCGGCGCTCCGGGGGGGTTCCTATAATCGATTCCGGCCCCGGTGCGGGACCGGCCAGCGCGGGACCGGGAGGACGGATAAGTCGGTGTGCACACTCATTGTTCTGGATCGCTTGATCTCCGGTTATCCGCTCCTTGCGGCCGCCAACCGCGATGAGTTCTACGCCCGTCCGGCGAGCCCGCCTCAGGCGCTCGACGCCGATCCATGGGTGGTGGGCCCCCGCGACGAGCAGGCCGGGGGGACCTGGATCGGGGTGTCCGACGGGGGGCTTTTCGCCGGCCTCACGAATCGCCCCCGGGGGGAAGCGCGTGATGCGGCGCGGCCCTCCCGCGGAGAGGTGACCTTGCGGGCCCTGCGGGCGGGAAGCATGGAGGCCATCCTGTCCGACATCGGGACCCTTCCGGAAGGCACCTACGACGGCTTCCATCTGTTCTTCGCAGGATCCGATGGCGCCGGGATCGTGGCCCATGGCCCCGGGGGTTACGCGCGGCGTCTCCGGCCGGGCGTCCACGTCCTTACGAACCAGGGGCTGAGCCTGTCCGGGGACGCCAAGGGCCGGCGCATCCGCGAGCTGCTCGGCGACGAGGGGGCCCTTGGCTCCGCTGAGGCCACGCTTTCGGTGCTCGAGGGCATCCTTGCGGATCACGCCGGGGAGAACGTGCTCGACCGGGTCTGCATCCACTCCGAGCACTACGGCACGCGGTCCGCGACCTTGCTCGCGATCCACCGCAGCGATCCCGGCCGTTCGATCTACCGTCACACCGAAGGGCCCTCCTGTAACTCCCCCTGGAAGGACGTTTCGGATCTCTTCAAATCCGCCCCCCGCTGGCGCCCGGCCGGATCATCCGCCGGATCATCTGGAGGAGGCAAGGGATGAGAATTCTGGTCGTGGAGGACGAGCGCAAGGTCGGCAACTTCGTGAAAAAGGGGTTCGAGGAAGAAGGTTACGCCGTCGATATCGCCGGCGACGGAGAACAGGGGCTCTTCCTCATCGAGACCAACGAATACGATCTGATCATTCTCGACTGGATGCTGCCCAAGCGCGACGGGCCTTCCGTCTTGAAACATCTCCGCGCGACAGGCGTAACGACCCCCGTCATCATGCTGACCGCGCGCGACGCGGTGCAGGACGAGATCCAGGGGTTCGACAGCGGAGCGGACGACTATCTGACGAAGCCGTTCGAGTTCGCGGTGCTGCTCAGGCGCGCTCGCGCGTTGTTCCGCCGGGGCAAGAGCGATCTTCCCACCGTGCTACTCGCGGGAGACCTTCGCATGGATCTGCTGGGCCGGAAGGTGACACGGGGCGGGAAGCCCATCGATCTCACGGCCAAGGAATACAGCCTGCTCGAGTACCTGATGCGCAACGCCGGCATGGTCCTCACGCGTACGAGTATCGCCGAACACGTCTGGGACGTGCATTTCGACAGTGACAGCAATGTGATAGACGTTTACGTCAATTACCTCCGAAACAAGATTGACCGGCCCTTCGGCAGCAAGCTCCTCCAGACCGTCAGGGGGGTCGGGTACGTCCTGAAAGCCTGAAGCCCCCATGCGCTTAAGGGTCTTCTAATGAGCCCCTAAGCTTCATTTAATTCCCCCCCGCCTAAGCTCCCTGCATCACGCGGCCACTCCGGATTCCCGGAGTCGCTGCGCTCGCGCACATCCCCCCGAAAGGAGCGCCCAGGCCATGAAGTTCAGCATCGTCCGGTACACGGAGGTGGAACAGGCAAGGGTGGAGTACCCCGTCCGCATCGTCTCGCCCCCACAGGCCTCGATGTGCTGCGTCGAGCGCAATCGAGCGCAGGTCGGCCGCACCGAGACGGATGCCGGGGATAACTACTGCTACAAGCGCTGCCGCATCTGCGGCCACACCGTCCGTTTCTTCTTCTCGCCCCGCTACAAGTCGAGCGCCTTCGAGGTGAGTGTTTTCGAGGAGCGCTGCGGACAGACCCTTCACTGATGGTGCCCTCCCGAGGAGGCCACGGGGAGAATTTGATGTTCTCGAAAAAAACTTCCGGCAGTGAAACCCTGCACGCGCGCCGGCGATCGGCGCCGGCCGGAACCCTCGTTCTGACCGCGGTTCTGTCCCTCTGCATCGGCTTGCTGGTGTCCGGCCGGCTGCCCCGGGCGGGCAGCATTGCGCCGGCTCTGGCGGCGCCGGCAGAGCCGGCAGTCGAGGCGGTCGTTCCCGCTGCCTCCAGCTTCGCCGATCTCGCCGAGAAGGTGGCGCCCAGCGTCGTTAACATCACCGTCTCCAGGAAGCTGGAGGGCGTGCGTTTCCGCGTTCCATCCCCCTTCGGCTCAGGTGATCCCTTCGGCGAGTTTTTCCGGCAGTTCGAGCAGACGCCCTCGGTCCCCCGGCAGCAGGGCGTGGGCTCGGGCTTCATCATTTCCAAGGACGGCTACATCCTGACGAACAACCACGTCGTGCAGGACTCCGATGAGATCTCTGTCCGGCTCCTCGACGACCGCGAGCTGCAGGGCAAGGTCGTTGGGCGAGATCCGAAAACTGACCTGGCGCTGGTGAAGGTCGAGAGCGACACGCCTCTTCCGGCCGCCCGGCTGGGTGACTCCGATACGGCGCGCGTGGGCGAGTGGGTGGTCGCTGTGGGGAACCCCTACGGCCTGAATCATACGGTGACGGCCGGGATCGTGAGCGCAAAGGGCCGCACACTCGAGGGGCCTTACGATGATTTCATCCAGACCGACGCCTCCATCAACCCGGGGAACTCAGGTGGACCCCTGCTCAACATGAAGGGCGAGGTCATCGGCATCAACGCGCAGATCGTGGCGGGGGGCCAGGGCATCGGGTTCGCGGTTCCGGTGAACCTGGCCAAGCAGATCGTCCCCCAGCTTCAGACCACGGGGCGTGTCGACCGCGGGTGGCTGGGTGTGTCGATCCAGGATCTCACGCCCGAGATGGCCACTCACTTCGGCATCGAAGGGCAGCAAGGGGCTTTGGTTGCGGACGTTGCGCCGGATGGCCCGGCCGGGAAAGCCGGCGTGCGACGGGGCGACGTAATCGTCGAGTACCAGGATAAACCCATCAAGGTGAGCCACGACCTGCCCATCCTGGTTGCAGCGACTCCGGTGGGCCAGGAGGTCTCGATCAAGGTCCTCCGCTCCGGCGCGGCACAGGCCATGAATGTGAAGATCGGGCGCCTCGAGGAAGAGGGCGAGGCCGTTTCGGTGGCGGCCGCCGGGGGCGGATCGGCGGGCAAGCTCGGGCTCGCGGTTCGCGAGCTGACTCCCGAAATAGCGAAGCAGCTCAAGGTCGATCGGAGCGAGGGTGTCGTGGTGGCGCAGGTGGCGCCCGAAAGTCCGGCGGCTGAAGCGGGCATTCGTCCCGGCGATCTCATTCTCGAGGTGAACAAGAAGCCCGTGAAGAACACAGCTTCGTTCTCGGCCGCAGTCCCGCCGGGCGGCGACGATTCCGTCCTCATGCTCATCGAACGCGGGGGCCAGTCGCTCTACATGGCCGTCAAGCGTGGCGATGAGAAGCGCGGCTGACAGGCAGGGGGCGCGCCCGCGCCTTCGCTGACTTGCTCCCGAATTTCCCTCCCTTATAATGACCGAACCCGCGCCGGTTTCCGCCTGCGCGGGCCGGCCTTTCCCCTGAACCGGCAGATCCCGCGCGACGGACGATGCCGGGCCAACGGTCCCTGGCGGAGCCCTTCGCATGAGCTTGCTTGATAGGGCGCTCATCCTGCTCCTGGGCGCGGTTTTTTTAGCCCTCGGGTCCCCCGCCGTCGCAGCTCCGCCGTCCGGCAAGCGTCCGATTGTGATCCTGATATCGCTGGACGGTGTTTCCGCGAGGCTGGTGAAGCAGGCGAAGACGCCGGCCCTTGATGCGATGGCCGCCGCGGGCGCCCGGGTCGAGCGGGTCCTGCCGCCTTTCCCCTCGAACACATTTCCCTCTCACGCCACGATCGCGACCGGCGTTTACCCGGACAAGCACGGGATCATCAACAACAAGTTTTTCGACCGGAAGCGTGGGAACTTCGATCGGGAAAGACCGGCCTCATGGCTCCGGGTCGAGCCGCTGTGGGTCACCGCGGAGAAGCAGGGCGTGCGCGCCGGCATCATCATGTGGGTGACCAGCGAGGGGGACTGGCGTGGAACGCTTCCGAGCCATCACATGAAGTTTCGCAATCACACCGCGGATGACCAGAAGGTCGAACGCATTCTGGCCTGGCTCTCTCTGCCGGAGGAAGAGCGCCCGGGCCTCATCATGGCATGGTTCCGGGGGACCGATACCGAGGGGCATCGCTTCGGGCCGGCGTCGGAGGAGGCGGTTTTGCAGCTCGAGCGCCAGGACGAGCTTCTGGGCCGGTTGGGGGAGGGGATCGCGCGCGCCGGCCTGTCAAAACAAGTCACCCTCGTGGTGGTTTCCGATCACGGGGTTGTGCCGCTGGATCAGCTCGTGAACCTCGATCGGAGGCTGCGGTCGGTGGGGCTAGGGGCCCGGGTGTCCACCACGGGCGGCGTTTCCAACATCTATCTTGAAGCGCCCTGGGAACGGGAGCGGGCAAGGAAGGCGCTGTCTGAAATTCCGGAAATCTCGGTCTACGAGCGCGAGGACCTGCCGCGGGAGTGGCGGGCTTCCGCCGAGGGACGGCTCGGCGATCTCATCGCCGTCGCCCAGCCTGGCGCTGCGTTCTCTGAAGACCCACGCTTCGTCGTGGGCCGCGCGGGGGACGAGCGCCGTGGAGGTCACGGCTACCCGCCCGGGGTCCCGGGGACCGACGGTATCCTGTTCGCGGCGGGGCCTGGCATTATGAAAGGCGCGCGACTGGCGGCGGCCCAGGGCGTCGATGTCAATCCCACAATCTGTGCGATCCTCGGCGTCCGGCCCGCGCCGCGCCTTGATGGCCACCCGCTCGGAGCCCTGCTCGAACCGGGTTGGGCGGTTGTCCCCGGAGATGCCTCATGAAGCTCGAGCGTGTGCTCCTCGTGACGAAACGAAGCACCTACGAGCTGTTCGCCGAGGACTCCGAAGCGGGGCGGGTGGCGCTTTCGAAAGTGCGCGGCGAAAAGGTGAAGGCTCTGCTAAAGAGCCACGAGGATCACTACCGCACGCTGGAGGTCGTGGAGAAAACGCTGAACCGCATGAAGCTGTCGGTGGATCGCCTGCAGCGCGGAAAGCCCTTCGACGACAACGGCTACGATCTCGTAATAGCAGTTGGAGGTGACGGAACCTTCATCGCGGCGTCTCATCATCTGCGGGACGTTCCGCTGCTCGGTGTTAACTCCGCGCCCCGGGAAAGCGTCGGCTTTTTCTGCGCCGCGACGGCGCGCGATCTGAAGCTGTGCCTCGAACGGATCCGCCGCGACGAGCTTTCGCGCACTTCGCTGAGCCGCCTGAGCGTGGAGGTAGCGGGCAAGCCCGTGACGGTCCCGGCGTTGAATGACGTCCTCTACTCGCATCTTCAGCCGGCAGGAATGGCGCGCTATCTGTTGACAGTCCCCCGAGGGCGGGAGGAACAGAAGAGCAGTGGAATCTGGATCGCCGCGCCCGCCGGTTCGGGCGGAGGGGCGGGTTCCGCCGGCGGCCGGCAGTTGCCGCTCGCGGCCCGGAAGTACCAGTTCGTCGTGCGCGAACCCTACCGTGAGCCGGGGCGGCGCTACAGCCTGCTGAAGGGAGTTCTGGGGGCGGAGGACGTGCTCGAGATCGAGTGCCACATCGGCCAGGGAAGGGTTTTCATCGACGGCCCGCATGTCGCCCGCCGGGTTCCATTCGGCGCGAAGGTGCGCATCCGCCTGAGCGCCTACCCACTCGAGGTTCTCGGATTGAAGAAGGCCGTCAAGGCGCGGGTGGCGAGGAGGCGCGGGCGGCGCTGATGGTGTTGTCTGCGATCGCCCGGAGCGTAGCGGGCGGCGTTCGCCGCCCCTCGAAGGCCACGAGATCCGGGCGCAGGAGCAAGGCGCGGCGGGGCCACCGTCCCACGGGCCCGAGCGCAATGTCGCCAGGCGCGAGCCCGGATGAGAGCGTCGCCAGGCCGCCGAGGCGTTTCACCAGCATCTGAACGGAACCCCGCGCTTCCTCGATCTTTCTTCCGGCGGGCAGTGGCGCCTCCACCCCTCGCGCCAGCACCAGCACCCCTCCCGCTTCCGACTGCATCCAGGCCACGGGCTCGGGGATTAGCCGCCCGCTGGCCCAGAGCGTGTTCGCGCGCGCCCAGATCTCGTTCCCGCGGCGCCGTCCCATGCGGCCGTACTCGATGCACCAGAAATCCTCACAGCTCCGAACGCGGGGGGCGGGCGTCGATCCCGACCTCGGGGGAGATGGAAGGGCCCCCCGGGCCCCCCGGCGCCGCGTGAATCCCCGGGAACCCGCTTCCGCATGACGGGCGTAGTTGCGTCCTTCGGCGGTGCTGTTGCGCCGCATTCGCCGGTGATCGCGCAGCGCCAGGCGGGGGGCGAATTCCCGGATCTCGCGCCACCACCGCCGCGCCTCGCGGCGATCTCCTCCTGCATAGGCCTTCAAGAAACGCATCCGCTCGGAGGCCGTGGCGTCGTCCATGTGACGGGAGAGCTTGGACAGCATCCAGCGACGCATGCCGGCTCCAAGGCGCCGCGCGAGGCGCGCCCGCTCGAAGTCCACGAGCAGGAACTCGGGCTCTGCGCCCGGCAGCACGAGGAAATTGTTCGGGGCGAAGTCGTCCTGGAAGAGCCCCGCGTCGTGCACGCGGCGCGAAAACCTGCCCAGCGCCGTGGCGAGGCGGCGCCGCCGGTCCGGCGAAGGGCGCTCGTCGAACCAGAGACGGCGCAGATCAGTCACGTCGCGCACCATCGGAACCAGCAGACAGCAGGCCAGGAGCCGTCCCATGCGCCGGCGCTCGCCGGCGGCAAGCGGCATGGGAACCGGGAGACCGCGCGCCAAGGCGGCAGCGGAGAGGTTGAGCTCCCGCCGGGATTTCGAGGGCCGGAGGGCCCGAAGCAAGCCGGGAAACCAGCGGTAGGTGTAGGCCTTGAGCAGATGGTCCGGCGCGGCGCCCTCGCCGAGCCGGAGGGCGTAGAGCTGCTTCTGTTGTCCCGACTTCAGGTTGGGCGCGTCGCCCCCGGCGAGGGCAGCGAGCGCGGCGGCGATGCGGGAGAGCGCTTCGTCCGCGTCGGCCCCGGGCGCGAGGTGCCACCGGTAGCCGCCGATCGTCATGCGCTTCTCCCCGGTCAAGGCCCCTCCCCGACCGCCGGCCCCTGCCCCGGGCTGGCGGGCAATCATGATCCCAGGCTCACGATGGAGACGCCGTCCCCCCCCTCGTGAGAATCGGCGGATCGGAAGGAGAGCACATAGGGACTCTCGGCCAGGTAGGCCCGGAGTGCGCTCTTGAGGGCGCCCGTGCCGTGGCCATGAATGACATAGGCGGTTGGCTCCCCCGCACCGTAAAGCTTGTCGAGGAAGTAGACCAGCTTCGACTCGGCTTCCTCGACGCGGAGCCCTCGTACATCGAGCGTGTTCGCCCCGGTGCGGACAGCATCCTCTCGGGACGCCGGGAGTGGCAGCGGCGATGATGGCCGTCGGGCGGGAGTGGCGCGTGGGGGATCGACAGCGGGCGCTGCGTCGGCCGCGGGGATCCACATGCGCTTGCCCCCCACCCGCACCTTTATCTTTCCGGCCGCGTTGGGCCCCTCGACCAGCTCGCCTTCGACGTCTCCGCGGCGCAGACGAATCCGGGCGCCGGGAAGAACCACGGACCAGTCAACCGGCGGGGCCGGCGCGGGCGGTTCGGGGAGGCGGACCTTGAGCCGATCCTCCACGCGGACGATGCGCCGACGCGCAACGCCCGCCTCCTGGGCCGTCCCCTTGCGCTGCAGATCGCGAATGACCGCGGCGATCTCCTCGTGGGCGCGGCGCACCTCGGCGTCGAGCGCCGACTTCATGCCACGGGAGATCTCGATCCGCGACTGCTCGATCTGACGCAACTTTTCCACCCAGGTGTTCCGGGCTTCATCGGTCTGCGCTCTGCGTCGCTCGACCTCCCGCTTCTCCGTCTCCAGCGCCAGCCGAAGCTCGTCCAGGCGGCGAAGTCGCTGTTCGACCTCCTGACGGTCGGAGCCGAGAAGCGTTCGCGCGCCTTCGATGACGGCGGCGTCGAGCCCCAGACTCGCGGCGATATCGAGGGCGCCTGATCGGCCGGCGATGCCCGGGATCAATCGGTAGGTCAGGCGATGCGTCGCGGGATCGATCTCCAGGCTGGCGTTTTCGAAACGCGGGTGGCGGGCCGCAAACTCTTTCAGTCCTGAGTAATGAGTCGTGACGATGACGCGCGCGCCCCGCGAGACCAGCGCTTCGAGCACCGCCTGGGCCAGGGCGGCGCCTTCCGTGGGATCCGTGCCGACAATGATCTCGTCGAGAAGCACCAGGGTGCGGCCGTCGGATGTGTCGAGAAAGCGGCGGATCTGCTGGACCTGGCCGGAAAAGGTCGAGAGCGATTCCGCGAGATTCTGATCATCGCCGATGTCGGCGTAGACGCGGCTGAACAGCCCGATGGAGGAGCCCTCGGCGGCGGGGAGATGCAGGCCGGCGCGGATCATGAGCACCGCCAGGCCGACGGTCTTGAGCCCGACCGTCTTTCCTCCCGCGTTCGGCCCCGAGAGAATGAGCGCGTCGTAGTCCTTTCCCAGCGCGAAGTCGTTCGGGACGTCGTCGCCCTCTCGCAGGGCCAGGAGGGGGTGGTGCGCCTGCAGCAACGTCACCTCGGCGCCGGGCACGAGGCGCGGCCGGGTGGCCGAGAGACGCTCGGCCAGCCGGCCGGCGGCCATGATGCGGTCGAGTCGGCTCAGCCTGTCGCTGGCTTCTCGGATGGCGTCGAGCTGCTTTCCGACCGAGGCGCTGAGCGCGGTCAGGATGCGGATGCTTTCCCGCTCTTCCTCCAGCTCTGCATAGCGAAGGCGGTTGTTCAGATCGACCACCGCCTCGGGCTCGACGAAGACCGTGGTGCCGCTGGCGGAGACGTCGTGGACGATCCCCCGGATGCGCCCCCTCGATTCAATCTTGATCGGCAGGACGTACCGATCGCCGCGAAGGGTGTAGAACTGATCCTGTAGATGGGAGGCGTAAAAGGGGGACGAGAGGGCCGCGGTCATGTGCTTCTGGATCTTCGAGGCGAGCAGCGCCGCCTCGCGACGTGCGTCCGCGAGTCGCGAGCTCGCCTGATCCAGGAGCCGGCCCCGGGCGTCGAAGGCGCCGAGCAGCGTGTGTTCGAGTGCGGCGAGATCGGGAATGCCGTCTGCCAGCGCCGCGAGGCGCGGGACCTCGCGGCGCCTCTGGTGCAGCGCACTCGAAATTCGACGGGCTTCCCGCAGCGTTTCGCCGACCCGGAGAAGCTCGATGCCGCCGAGAACCTTTCCCTTGGCCGCCTGCAGGAGATGGATCTCGATCTCCTCCGGGCCGGCACGGAGCGGATTGGCTCCCTGTGCGAGCAGCGCCCGGCCCTCCGTGACTTCGTCCAGCCGTTCCTCGACCTCATTGTCTTTGGCCCAGCGACGCGCCAAAGCCAGCGTGCGCCCCCCGGGGGTCACGGTTTCCCCGGCGAGGGCCGCCTCGAGGGCGCTCCACTCGAGCATGTCGAGCACGCGATCGGAAACTTCGAAGTCCATGGGACGTTCCGGCCCTCCGGCCGGGGGATCAGCGGTAGGCGCCGAGACCGGTAATGGCCTCACCGATCACGAGCGTGTGGATGTCGTGAGTCCCCTCGTAGGTCTTCACGGTTTCGAGATTGCAGAGATGCCGCGCCACGGGATACTCGTCGATGATGCCGTTTGCACCGAGGATGTCCCGGGCCATGCGGGCGATCTCGAGTGCGATGTGGACGTTGTTCATCTTGCCCATCGAGACCTGATCCGGCCTGGCCCGCCCGTCATCCTTCAGCCGCCCGAGCTGGAGGACGAGAAGCTGCGCCTTGCTGATCTCGGTGATCATCCAGACGAGCTTCTGCTGAACGAGCTGGTAGCCGGCCACCGGCTTGTCAAAGACGATGCGGCTCCCGGCGTAGCGAAGGGCGGTGTCGTAGCAGGCCATGGCCGCCCCGATGGCGCCCCATGCGATGCTGTATCGGGCCTGGTTCAGACACATGAGCGCCGAGCGGAGGCCCTCTGTTCCGGGCAGCAGATTCTCCTCGGGGATCTCCACGTTATCGAGCACCAGTTCGCTCGTGACGCTGGCGCGCATGGAGAACTTCCCTTTGATGTCCCTGGCGCTGTAGCCCGGCGTGCCGCGCTCGACGAGGAACCCCCGCACCGGGCCCTCTTCCGTCCGCGCCCAGACCACGGCCACGTCTGCGACCGAGCCGTTCGTGATCCACATCTTGGTGCCGTTCAGGACGTAGCCCTTTCCCGAGCGGCGAGCGCGGCTCCGCATGCCGCCCGGATCGGAGCCGAAGTCGGGCTCCGTCAAACCGAAGCACCCGATCTTCTCGCCTCGCACCATCGCGGGGAGCCACTTCTCCCGCTGAGCATCGGTTCCGAAGGTGAGGATCGGATACATGCACAGCGCCCCCTGGACGCTGGCGAAGCTCCTGAGGCCGCTGTCGCCCCGCTCCAGCTCCTGCATGATGAGCCCATAGGCGACGTTCGACATGCCCGCGCAGCCGTAACCCGACATGTTCGCGCCGAAGACACCGAGCTTCGCGACCTCGGGCACCAGCTCCATCGGAAAGGTGCCGGCACGGTTGTGCTCCTCGATCACCGGAAGAAAGCGCTCCTCCACCCAGCTGCGCACAGTGGCGCCGGCGGCGCGCTCCTCGGGCGTCAGGAGCCCGTCCATGGCCATGAAATCGGGGGCTTCGAAACCCTTCATGCTCGGTTCCTGCGAGCGCACCGTTCCTGGAGAGCGGGCGCGTGTTCAGGGATGGGCGGCGACGAACGTCTCGACTTCGTGGTTGAAGGCTTCCGCCCTTTCGACCTGGGGAAAGTGGCCGGCATTCTCGAAGACGTGCAGCTTTGCGTCCTGCAGATCGCGCGCGAACAGCTGGGCGTGGGACACCGGGACGATGCGATCGCGGTCGCCCCAGAGAATGAGAGTCGGCCGCCGGCAGGGAACGGACCCGGGCGCGGCGTCGAAATCGATAGTCCGGATGGTGCGGAGCGCTGCCGCGCGCCCGCCGGCGCTCTTGAGGGGCGCTATGTACTCGCGCACGACGTCGGCCGTGACGAAACCCGGATCATGAAAGATGAAGGTCCGCAGGATGAGGCGCACGGCGAGGCCATTGAGCGTGGCGGTCGAGAATTCTCCGAGCCAGGGGATGCCCATGATCCGGAATATGAAGAAGCGCTCGTTGCGCGGCTGGTAGCCGACCGCGTCGACTAGGACGAGGCTCGAGACGCGATCGGGCTCGGTGGTGGCCACGGTGTAGGCAACGCCCCCGCCCATGGAGTTTCCCACGAAGGCCGCCCGGCACACGCCCAGGGCGTCCAGAAAGTCGCAGACCCAGCGCGCGAAGCCGGTCATGTCGTAGAGAAACTGCCGCGGCTTCTCGCTCTGGCCGAAGCCCGGCAGATCGACCGCGATGACACGGAAGCGCTTTGCCAGGGGCGCGATGTTGAAGCGCCAGGAGTGGGTGCTCATGGTGAAGCCGTGGAGCAGGACGATGACGGGCCCCTCGCCCTCGTCCACGTAGTGCGCCTTCACCCCGTTGACCTCGATCTCCATCCTGCTTTCTCCGCCAGGCGCGTTTCTATGAAGCGGCCAGTTCCTTGTCGAGCCTTCGGAGGATGGCTTCCGCGAAGTCGGCCCCCTTCTTCACCGTTTCCATGTCGACGTTCTCGATGGTGTCGGTATGCCAGTGCCAGTTCGGGATCTGGTCCTCCTCATCGAGCGCGATGAGGGAGAGCGCCTGGTAGCCTCGCGCGGCCGGCACGAGCGCGTCGAAATAGGCGCGGGTATAGGCGTAGGGCGTGACGTCCTGGAATGGGGCGCCCCCGGCGATCCGGCCGGCCAGATGGACGAGCGTGGGGGAGTAGGGGAAGAACCGGAGCATCCCCTCCCCCGTGCAGTAGCGAAGCCGGCCCGCGCCAACGTTGTCGATGTTGAGAAAGTAGGTGCGATCCGGCGGAAGCTCGTGGCCGTGGTTCAGGAGGAAGTGGCGCTGGCCGGTCATTCCGACCTCCTCGCAGCCATTGGCGAGGAAGCAGAGATCGAGCCCTTTGGCCGGCTTCTTCGAAAAGGCCTCCGCGAGCGAGAGCATCGCCGCGACCCCGGAAGCATTGTCGTTCGCGCCGTTCACGTACTCCCCTCGCAACTCGCGGTCCACCATGATGGCGATGCCGTAGAGGAGGTAGATGGTGGCCAGCACCTGAAATGCGTCGATCAGGAACCCGTCGCCGTCGAAGGTCCGGATGAGGAATACCAGCGTCAGGCCCACCTGGGTCACGACGGAACTGATGAAGGAGCTCCGGAAGTGTCGGACCATCGCGGGGGCGTAAGGAAGCCCCGTCCGGCTGGTGTCGTAGTGGGCGGTGACCACCACGTGCGCGCGGGGGTTCTGCGCCGGCAGCCGGCCGATCACGTTCTGGGAGGAGCGCCTGGGGAGGAACTGGCCCAGCCCTTCGAACAGCGTGGTGTGCTCGGCCCAGTTGAAAAAGAGCATCAGCAGGGCGATGAGGAACGCGAGGAAGGGAGAGCCGGCTGATATGAAGCTTGCCAGGACGAAGCCGCCGAAGAGCATCGCGTAGACCCAGGACCAGGTGGTATGGGACTGAAAGCGCTCGACGTCGGCTTCGAGCCCCAGTTCCCCGAAGCGTTCGGCCAGGATGTCGGCTGCCTGGCTTTCCTCCTCCGTGGTCGAACCCCGATGGGGCAGCGCGCAGAGGGCCTCGATTTCCCTCCGAATCGCGTCGACGTTCATCGGCCTCCCTCCCCTTCAGGCGAACTCCGCTCGGGCCCCTCGACGAGCTCCGAATCGCCTGAAATCCTGCGGGTTTTGCCGCCACCGTAGCACCGGCGGGGGCTTAATTCAACGGCGGGCCCGGTCTGTCCGGGCGACCTGGGGCGGGCGAAGGCAAAAAGAAACGAGGGCTCTTTCGAGCCCCCGTCACCCCCCCATGAGATGGGGCGCGCCTCCGGGCGCGATCACGGATCCTTCCGTGACCGGCGCCCTGGGCGTTCTTGCTGATGCCTGATCAGGCGGAAACCTGAGGGCCACTCGCCGAGCTGGTTCGCCTGGCGGTGCGGCGCCGGGTCCGGCGCAGCGTGCCAATCTGCTTTTCGAGCACCGACACCTTCCGGCGGAGAGCATCCACATCCTTCCGCTCGGGGATGTTGAGCGCCTTGAAAACCTGCGTCACGCCCTCGTCCACCTGCTTCTCGACCTGCTTGCGAGCCGTCTTGATCTGGCTGGCAACGCCGTTCTTGCGGAACTCTTTCAGAAGCTTGTTGACCTGCTTCCTTCCCTCGCGCTCGGCTTCCTTCCCCTTCCGAACGATCTTTCGCTGCAGCTTCTCTGCATCGCGCTGGATCCGGTTGAGGGTGTCGGTAAGGCGATCGAGGTTCTCCTCGATGATCTTGGGAAGGGTCGTCGAACCGAACGACTTCGTCCTTGCCTTCGCCATGGCTCATACCTCCGTTGGTGAAACTCTCAGTCGGGCGTCCGAGCCGGTGGACGCCTCTGCTTCCAAAACGCCCCCACGGCTCCCGAGGCGGCCGCCGGTCTCATCTCGCGCCGGCGCCAATAGTCATAACACACTGCGTTAACTACGCCAGCACTTTTTTGCCGCAGCGTGTTAAATAGCTGTAATGGCTCAGGAAAAAAAATGACCCCGGGCCGAGGCCCGAGGTCTGCCGGGGCGGGACGAAGCAGGTCACCAGCGGAGAATGCTGGATCCCCAAGTGAACCCTGATCCGAAGCCCGCCATGCAGAGAAGCTGGCCCGGCTGGATGCGCCCCATCTCGATCAGCTCGTCGAGAAGGATGGGGATGGCGGCCGCGGAGGTGTTCCCGAACTTCTGGATGTTGTTGTAGACCTTCTCTTCCGGGATCCCGAGCGACGAGGCGACCATCTCGTTGATTCGCAGGTTTGCCTGATGAAAGAGGAAATGATCGATGTCATCGAGGGAGAGCTTGTTGAACTGGAGCGCCTAGTTGATCACCTCAGGGAGCTTGACCACCGCGTGCTTGAACACGAGGCGCCCCTCCATCTTGGGGAAGATCGTTCCGTTCTCCACATTCTCGGTGGTGGCGCGGACCGGGTGCTGGGCGCTGCTCGGGTGCTCTATCCAGAGTGCGCGGGCGTAGCGGCCGTCCGCGTGAAGATGGGCGGACAGGATTCCCCGCTCCTCATCGGTGGCTTCCACCACCACTGCTCCGGCCCCGTCGCCGAAGATCACCGCCACGTCCCGACCCCGGTCCGAGATGTCGATGCCCGTCGAATGCACCTCGGTTCCCACCACGAGAATGCGCTTGTAGGCCTCGGAGCGGATGAAGCTGTTCGCCATGGAGAGCGCGTAGAGGAAGCCGGTGCACTGGCATCGAATGTCCATGGCGGGCACACCTGGAAGGCCCAGTGCCTCGTTCAGGAAGGCCGAGGTGCCCGGGAACTCGTGCTCCGGGGAGAGGGTCGCCAGGAGAATCATGTCGATATCTTCGTTCTTGAGCCCGGCGGCGGAGATGGCCTTGCTGGAAGCTTCAACAGCCAGATCGAGGGGCCCGACGTCGTCGGGTGTCCAGTATCGTGTCGAGATTCCGGTGCGCTGCCGGACCCACTCGTCCGACGTATCCATGCGCTTGGCGAGATCTTCATTGGTAACGCGGATGGACGGGATGGCCCGTCCGGTGCCGGTGATTCGGGCGTTTGGCATGAGACCTCCGGAGAACGAAGGCGGAGAACGAAGGCGCCTGAAAAAACCCCCACCGGGTTCGGAGCGCCGGGACGGCGCGGGCGATGGGGGTCACAGGAGGAGAAACCCGACTCCGTGGGTCCGGGATGGTCCCCCCCCTCTCTCTGGGGGGTAAAGCTCACATATCGATCCGCGGCTGTCAACGAAACAGTTGCGAGCGCAAACCCGCGTCAATCCTGGCGATCCGGAGACGACCAGGCGCGAATCGCCTCGGCGGCGTGGGTCGAGGGAGCCTCGCGCCAGAGGATGTTCTGAACTCGCTCCACGAGCGGGGCGACCGTGGTGAGGTCAATGGCCGAAACGGGGACGGCGTCGTGGCGAGCGACCTCGCCCGCCACCTCCAGCGGGTCCGCCCGGTCGATCTTGTTCAGCACGAGGAGCCGTGGAATGGCGTCGAGGGAAAGATCGCGGAGAATGCGTTCGACCGCCTCCCGCTGCGCCTCGAAGCGCGGGCTCGAGACGTCGGCGACGTGCAGGAGGAGATCGGCCTCCGCCAGCTCCTCGAGCGTCGCTTTGAAGGCGGCGATGAGATCCTTCGGGAGATCCCGGATGAATCCCACCGTGTCGGTGATGATCGCCTCCTGCTCCCGGGGGAAACGCAACCGCTTCGAGGCCGGATCGAGGGTGGCGAAGAGGCGATCCGCCACCGGGGTCTCGCTGCCGGTCAGCGCGTTCAGCAGGGTGGACTTTCCGGCGTTCGTGTAACCCACAATCGAGATGACCGGCAGCCCGCGGCGGCTGCGCCGCGATCGCCGCTGCGCGCGTCCGCGGGAAAGCGATTTGATCTCGCGCTCGAGGCGGGCAATGCGATCGCGCGTGCGCCGGCGGTCGACCTCGAGGCGGGTCTCGCCGGGCCCCCTCGCGCCGATCCCTCCCGTGAGGCGTGAGAGCGCGTCATCGCGTTGGGCCAGCCGCGGGAGCATGTACTTCAGGCGGGCCAGTTCGACCTGTATCTTGCCGTCCCGGCTCCTTGCGCGCTGCCCGAAGATGTCCAGGATGAGCTGCGTGCGGTCAATCACCTTGAGCCCCGTGGCAGCCGCCATCTCCCGGTTCTGCGCGGGGGTGAGATTCTGATCGACAATCAGGAGTTCGGCGCCGAGCTGGGTGGCACGGATCGTCAGCTCACCGAGCTTCCCCTTGCCGATGAGCGTCTTTGGATCGAAACGCGGCCGCGCCTGGGTGAAGGCGTCGACGATGTCGACCCCGGCCGAAAGCGTCAGCTCCCTCAGCTCTTCGAGCTGTGCTTCGGCCTCGTCGGCTGATCCGTTCGTGCGCACCTTGGCAAGGATGGCCTTCTCGCGCCGGCCCGAGGCGGTTCGCGCCCCGTGCACCCGCGCGAATTCCTCCTCGAGGTTGCGGATGAGATCGAGAAAGTCGAGGTCGAGCTGCGAGGGGTGGACGGGGTCGAGGAAACGGTAGGCGCCAGCGCGATCGGCGTCGCGCAGGGGGTGGCCGTTGCCATTCTCCTCGGCGGGCCGTGGCAGAAGATGGGCGGCGTGGCTGACCACCGGCATTCCCTCGTCGTCGAGGCCGATTGCCACCACGAGATCGAGGCGGAGCAGCGAGAGGTCGGTGAGATCATCCCGTGTAAGGGGTTCGTTCTTCAGGTGGGTGTGGATGAAGCGAAGTCCCCGGAACCTCGACTCGCCGGCCCGCAGGCGCCCGAACTCGGGGAGAAAGATCGACCGCGCATCGCCCACCACGACGTATTCGATCTGCCCCTTCCGGTTCACGAGGACGCCGATCTGGCGTCCGGTTTCCTGGGACAGCTCGCCGAGGTATCGGGCCAGCTCGGGGGTCGCGATCTGGTGTGGCGGAATTCTGCGGCGGTAAACGTGTTGAATCCGCTTGATCTGATTGGGCTTGAGACCCTGGATGTTTCCGTATAACCGGTTCGTGAGTGCCTCCCGCAACAACTTCGAGGCCGCCCTGATCCGCGGGCCGCTTGAGGACGGCCCAACTTTCAGGCGCCTGCTCGAAGCATAAACGCCGCGTGGGGGAAAATCAACGATTCCATGATCTGCAACGCCCGGTGGTGCGGACCCGGCCCGTATTGTGTCGCCGGGACGGGACGTGCTATAGGCCGGAAAGGCCTCGCCGTCGCCAGGCGGGCCGGGCTTCCCTCCGGGGGGCCGCCGCAAGCCTCTCTTCAGGAGGTGCCGCATGTCGATGCCGGTCATCCCCATCAAGGTCGAGCGGATCCTGGTTCCCGTCAGCCTCTGTTCCCACTCCGAACAAGCGTTCCGACTCGCGCACGATCTGGCCCTGCGCTTCGACTCCGAGATTTGCGCCATTCATGTGATGGCGGATCCCAAAGAGAAGGACCCGCTTTACTCCCCGGAAATTCGCGAGCCCGATCTCTATGACCGGATCTTCCGGCAGCGAATCGAGAAGATGCTCGAGCAGGCGGGCGCCAGCCAGAAAACCTTCAAGACGACCAGGACGAGCATTACCCACGGGGGTTTCGCGGACGAGATCCTTCGGCAGGCCAAGGACATCCACGCCCATCTCATTGTGATGGGAACGCACGCCGAGAAGACGCTTCAGCAGAGCTTCACCGGAACCACCATGAGCAATGTTCTGAAGCACGCCCCCTGCCCCGTCCTGGTTATCCGTTACCCGGGCCCTCACGAGGAACAGGCGGCCGTCGCCGCTGCGGAGGTCAAGGCCGGGAAGTCTGTGTAAAAGGCGCGCGGCGCCCGAGGCCTCGCCGGTATGGCGGGAGAAGCTTCAGCGCCAGCGGGGCCGGATTCGCAGCAGCAAGAGTATCCCCGTCGCCAGGATGTAATTGGCGAGAAAGATCTTCCAGGCCAGATCGTAGGAACCCTGCCGGTCGTAGATCCACCCCGCCAGCGGCGCCCCCAGCGCCTGAACAGGCACCATGAAGAGCGTCAGGAGCGCGCTCACGGAAGCGAAAGACTCCCGCCCGAAGATCTCCACCGTCACGCTCGCCTGAAGGGGCACCACGCCCCCCATCCCGAACCCGAAGAGCGCCGCGAATGTGTAGACGACCGCTGGCGTCTGAGCTGTCATCAGCAGCAGCGTCCCCGCTATCTGGACGACGAAGGAAAGAAACACGGCCGCCTTCTTGCTGGCGTGATCGGTCAGGTAGCCAAAGACGATCTTGCCGACGACGCCGGCGCCTGCCGCCGACGAGAGCGCCAGCGCCGACATCGACGGTGAGAGGCCGACATCGGTGAAGTGGGGAATCATGTGGATCAGGATCGCGCCGAGTCCCATGAAGACGGGCGTGAAGGTGGCGATGATCAGCCAGAACTCGCGCTCCCGGAGCACCGAAGTGGTGCTCCGGAGATAGTCGCCGCGTGACAGGTAGGCGCCCTCTGTCGCGGCGGGCACCATGAGGGGGACATCCGCCGCATTCTCCGGCAGGCGTGTGTCGCCGTCCGGACCCAGCCCCATGTCCTCGGGCTGGTTCACGACGATGAGCGCTACCGGGGGAACAATCAGGAGCAGGATAACCGCCGCCATCACCAGGTAAGAGTTGAGCAGACCGACGCTCCCGACCAGGGCGGTGATGCCGGGCACGAGGACGAGGCCGGATAGCGAGAGGCCCGTGGTGGCCACGCCAAGCGCCTTCCCGCGATGTCGCTCGAACCAGTTCGCCACGAGAGTGTTTCCGGCAATGGGCCCCAGGCAGACTCCGCCGAGGGCCACCAGGCTGCCCAGGACAGCGTAGTACTGCCACAGCGTCCCCACGAAGTGCAGGGCCACGAATCCGGCGGAGAGAACCATTGCGCCCAGAAGCATGGTGAGCCGGATTCCCCGCCGGTCGATGAGGCGCGCGACGGGCGGGGAGAAGACGGCGGTCATGATGGAAATCACGTAGAGCCCGGCGCCAACATCGAAGCGGGTCCACCCGAAGAGATCCTGAAGGGGACGGAAGAAGACGCCGTAGGAGTAGAAAATGAAGCCGGTTCCAATGAAGTGCGTAAGGAAGCTGACGCCCACGATGCGCCAGCCGTAGAACACGCGCGGCGTGCTGGGCGTCGTGGGGACTCGTCGTGCCGGCGGCATCGAGGCTCGGGGAACGGGTGAGGGGCGGATGCGGGGTCCGCGGAGCGCGCGATCAAGGTAGGTCTCCCCGGGCACAGGCGCAAGGAACCCGCGGGAGGCGGCGGCGCGGAAACCGCCGTCTTGGTGGCCCTCTCGCTCTGTGCTATAGGGATCCCAGCATGAATCTCCGAGGACGACCCTGCCCCCCTCCCGTGACGCTGCGCGAGCGCGCCCCCGCCGCCCGCCCATCGCTGTCCGTCATCGTCCCTGCTTACAACGAGCGCCAGCGTTTGCCGCGGACTCTTCGCGAGGTGGCGGGCTACTTCCGTGATCCGGTCGAGATCGTGGTGGCCGACGACGGGAGCCTGGACGGAACGGCAGAAATGGCCGAGGCGCTGCTGTCCAGAACACACCACGCCTTCGCCGTTATCCGGCACGCCAACAATCATGGAAAGGGATGCGCGGCCCGGCTGGGCATGCTGCACGCCCGTGGCCGATACCTCCTCATCATGGACGCCGACAGCGCAACGCCGATCGCCGAATGGGAAAAGCTTCGCGCGAAGCTCGATGCCGGCGCCGACATCGTGGTCGGCTCCCGGGCCGTGCCGGACGCCAGCATCCCCGTGGCCCAGCCGTGGTACAGGCGGCCGCTGGGCCCGGCCTTCAACCTGATGGTTCAGGCGCTGCTCTTCGGGGGCATTCACGACACGCAGTGCGGGTTCAAGGCCTACCGCGCCGAGGCCGCGCGAGACGTCTTTTCGCGCCAGCGCATCGACAGCTTCACCTTCGATCCCGAGATCATCTACCTTGCCCTGCGCCGCGGCTATCGCGTGGAGGAGGTTGGCGT
>JAUYMQ010000458.1 GCA_030698575.1 Deltaproteobacteria bacterium | reverse complement strand
ACCTCTTTCTTCTTCCCACCCCGTCTTTGAGCGGGCCTGGCCATGGCGCCTCCCCTCTGAGGGGGTCGGAACCATGTTTCCTCCAGCAATCGATTCGTTGTCAAGGGGTTACGCCGGGGTCGTTAAGTTGACGGCGATGGCTGTAAACCACCCCCGCGGTCACGAAGGACTCGGCCACGGCCCGGGCCGGCCCGTTCAGGTGCGTCTCGAAGTTGAACTCGGCCACCAGCGCGAGCGGTTCGAGGGCGCGCGGGAAGGCCAGCTGCTGGTGCAGCACACGCAGGTCGTAGCTCAGGGCCGCGTTCCAGACGAACTCATTCACGGGGCGGCCGTCCCCGAGCGGCGTTTCTATCCCCACGTCCCCCTGCAGCGCAAGCGGACGCAGCGCCGAGAGTCCGTCGGGAAGATCGCCGAAACCCTTTGCGAATAGACCGAGCACCTCGATTGCGGCATGATCCTCCGCCCCTACCCGCTCCGTCCCGGTGGGCGCCACGACGGCCGCCGCCAGCGAGATGATCGTTTCGTGACGCTCGCTCACGAAGATCTGCTGCTTGATCCCCGCTTCGAGATTCAGGAAGCCATCCCCCGTCCCCCCTCCTCCCGCCGACGCGCTTTCGTCCCCGTGCCCGTGTCCGCCCGAGGAGGACGAAGAAGCGCGACTAGCCACTCCCGCGCTCTCGTCATGATGATCGTCCTCCGTGTGATCTCCGTTCTCCGATTCCGTTTCGAGCGCTTCTCTCCCGCCGCCGCCCCCAACGTTGAAGGCGGCACCATGCTCGATGAACACGCTCGTGGTCTCGCCGATCCTCTTCTCTATTTCGTAGGTCACGGCCCAGGGATCAGGACCGTCGCGGCGCGCATATCCACCCTGCACCACCGCTTCGTTCTGCACGGCGGCGTCCTCGGTCACGAAAGGTTCGATGAAGTTTCGCTCTCCGGCGACGCCGTGAGCGAGGGCGGCGCGCGCCGGATAGAGGGCCGCTGCCAGGAAAGTCACGCAAAGGATTCCCCCGTGCGGTCGCATTGAAGCCTCCGCGCGCGGACGCAGACGCGCCGCGCGATCAATTCGATCACGATCCTCGATAAGCCAGGGATGGCGGGAGTTAGGCGGTGTCAGCCGATGGGGACGGGAGGCGGAAGCAGCGGTTCGGGTGCCGGTTGATCGGCGGCGAACGGGGCGCTGTCAGGCGCGAGCCGGCCGGCGACGGTGTCGGGGCGCCCGTCAAGCAGTGCGATCAGATAGTGGGCGCTGGCCGAGAGGCTTTCCGGCGCGCGAATGACCCCGCTTCGGGCTTCACCCGCGGGGTGGCAGAAGCAGTGGATTCCTTCCTTGGCATTGATGCGCGCGGCCGGGGTGCCCGGGCCGGCCGGGGAGGCATCTCGCGGGGACGTGGCGCACAGAAGCGCCGGCGCCAGAATCAGCATCGCACCGGCGAGCGACAGTTTTCGCTTGTACGCGCGCATGGCTCTCTCAGGGCGCCGATGTTTCGGGGGACGGGGGCGGGACCGGCGCGGGAGCTTTCTTCGGAAGGAGCGCCTCGAGCATTGCCTCGCGATCGCGCGCGACAAGAACCCGGCCCACCTCGAAGAGGCTGTTCTGGTTTTCGCGCGAAATGCTGAGAGCCGTCGGCGCGCCGTTGGCCGTATCAAACGCATCGGCGTCCACCCCCGAAAGCTGCGAGCCGAATTCGTCCGGCCGGAGGGACATATGGAAGAAACGCAGATTCCCTCCCTTTTCCCTCTGGCGCAGCTCCTTGATCGTGTCCTCGCGAACCGGGTTCATGTAGCGCTCCATGGCGCGGTTGGTGATCGCCATGCCGCCGGGGCGGCTGGTGCTCCTTCCCGGGAGAGCCCCCGACTTCGGGCTCGCGTCCACCATGATCACCACCGTCTTCCGGCCCGGGGGTTGGCGTTGGAGGACCCACTGGATCCCGTTCATCCCCTGATTGTCAGAAACCCCTCCGTCGAAAAGAAACTGCCAGGACGGCTTCTCCGCACCCCAGTCCCGAAGCGTCATCGGCGTGAACATGACCGGGAAAGCGGCCGAAGCGGCGGTTGCATCCGAGACGCGGAAGTTCAGCCAGTCGCTCCCCAACTGGTTGAAGGTGTCGCTCTCGAAAAGAAACTGGTTCTCGGTGACCGGCGCGTTGTAGTCCGTGGAGTTCGGTATCCATTCGGGCCGCAGCGGGTAGAGGAGGCTGGGGTCCTCAGGTGCGCGAAGGTAAAGATCGTCGAAGGTCCGGGCTTTCGCACCAAAGAGATACTGATCATCAGGGGTCATCGGGGCCATGATCCAGAAGAAATCGCCCAGGAAGGACCCGACCGCGGAGAGGATCGTTCGCTTCCGCCACCAGCGGGGATAGAGCGTCGCCTCGAGCGATTCTATCCGCTGCGGCCGGACGAGCCGATACTCGATGAGATTCGAGTAGAGATTCGTTCGCGTGGCCCGGGTGGTTCCCCGGATGTAGAAGGACACTTTGGTAGGAATGAGCACGGCGTCGAGCAGCCGCCTCTGGATGTTCTCGCGCATGGCGACCTGGAGGAGATCGGCGTGCAGCTCCGCTCTCGACGGGTCGGTGTTACCCTGGAAGACGGGGCGGTGATAGAGGTAGAAGGCTGCCGCGAAGCCGCCGCCCGACACGCTCGATATCGTGTCGACCGCGTCGAGCAGCGTGACCTGCCTCCCGTTGCGGGCCGGGAGCTTCACTTTGCTCAGCTCGAGCATGACGGCGCTGCTCAGGTTCGCCGCGCGCATACCGCCGCCGGAGAGCGCGAGGACGACATCGACGTCGGGGAAGGGATCCGCATGGAGGGGGTTCGTCTTCTCCTTCCCCTTGCGAATGGGGCGCCCGAGCGCCCGCTCGATCTTCTCGCGGTTCTCGGCCGCGACGTCCTTGGGACGCAGTATCTTTCCCAGGCCTGTAACGCTTCCCACCGTGCCCAGCCCCGGCACCTGGCGCATCGACCGATCAAGTCCCGTGCGCTCCTCGAGGGCCGGGTCGATCAGGGAAGGGGGATAGGGTTGCTCGCGCCGGACCTCGTAGGGCGCGGCCCCTTTCGGGAGCGGCTCGTTCGCCTCCACGTAGAACGGCAGGCGGGCGATCAACCGGCAGCCGGAGAAGACCGCTGGGAGCACGATCAGACTGATGGCGAGAAGCGTGCGCTTCAAGACCCTCCCCCTTATGGTCCAAAGCAGCGCGTGATACCCGGCTTCAGGGAACCAGCACCACCTTGCCGACGTTCTTTCGATCCTGGATGTGGTGATGCGCCCTGGCCGCGTCGCCAAAGCTGAACTCGCTGTCGACGGTCGGATGAATCTTCCCTTCCTCGCACCAGGTCAAGATCTGCCGCATCCAGCCCGCCACCATCTCGCGCTCTTCCCAGAGATGCCCGACGTTCACCCCGAGCACCCCCTTGTTGTTGTCCATGAGCCACATGGGGTTCACCTTGAACCAGGGCACCGCGAGCATGCCCCGCAAGGCGGATATCGGGTTCAGCTTCTTTCCCGTGGCGACATTCGAGAAGCCGAAGACCACGAGACGCCCCGTGGGCCGCAGGCACCGCAACCCCTTCGCCCATGATTTGCCCCCCACGGAGTCGAGGATGATGTCCACCCCCTTGCCGTTCGTGATGCGCATCACCTCCGCCTCGAAGTCCTGCGTGCGGTAGTCGATGCAGTGCTTCACGCCCCGCGTCTGGAGCATCCCGTGCTTGGCGGCCGAGGCCGTTCCGATGATCTCCGCCCCCGCGATGGCACAGAGATCGATGGCTGCGAACCCCACACCCCCGCCCGCGGAGTGAACAAGCACCTTGTCGCCGGGCTTCACGGCGCCCATGACGAAGATCATCTGGTAGGCGGTGACGTAGTTCACGGGGAGCGCGACGGCTTGCGAGCAGGTGAAGCCGGCGGGAATCGCGTAGGCCTGGTCCTCGGAAACGACCACGGTGTCGCTGTAGCCGCCGAAGCGCGTAAGCGCCAGCACCTCGTCTCCAATCTTCACGGCCGTGACCCCCGGCCCCACGGCGTCGACCGGCCCGGCGACCTCGTAGCCGACGACCGCCGGCAACTTGGGCGCGTCGGGGTAGAGGCCGATGCGGGCCATGATGTCCGCGAAATTGATCCCGCATGCCTTCGAACGGATTCGAACTTCCCCCGGTCCGGGGGTCGGGTCGGGCGCCTCGCGCAGCTCGAGTGTCTCGGGCGGCCCGGTCCTCGTGATCCATATCTGTCTCATGATCGGTCTCCCTTCTTCTGCGTTTCGCAGACCGCTTCCGCCTCCGGCCGCCCAGCACCTTAGCACACTCATCGGGCCTGCCGGTCCCCGGGGGAAATCTCCACCATCTGAGGCGCGCCGGGGATTGACGGAGATGGCTCGTCGTAGTAGGTTTCCGCCCGTTTCATGCTTCGCGTCAAAGAGGCCTATCGCGCGGGACTCTATGCAGGCCAGCCATTCTCCGCGCCGAACATTTTTCAGACGTCATCCTCCCAGCACCAGCCCGCCGGCAGCGAGGCAAGGTGGCGGTGCCGGGACGCGGCGCACCACGCGAACGAGGATCGAACCGTCATGCGGCTTTCCAGGCATCTCCTGTTGTTTCTCCCTCCGCTCGCGGCCCTCGCGCTCGTGGCCGCCGGGTGCGACGTAGACCACGCACGAACGACGATCAACCCGGTCACGGAATACGGAAGGGCCATCCAGGACGTTTACGTCCAGATCTTCTGGTGGACCGTTGCGATCTTCATCGTGGTCGAGGGCCTTTTGATCTATGCCATTCTGAAGTTCCGATCAAAGACCGAGAGCCACGAACAGCCGGAGCAGGTGCACGGACACACGCGTCTGGAAATTGCCTGGACCATCCTTCCCGCCGTCATCCTCATCTTCATCGCAGTGCCTACCATCCGGACCATCTTCGCCGTAGCAGCCGAGGCGCCTGCCGGCGCGCTTCAGATCAATGTGACCGGGCACCAATGGTTCTGGAACTTCGAGTATCCCGAGTACGGCATCAGGACGGCCAACGAGATCCACGTGCCGGTGGGCCGTCCCGTGGATCTGCACCTCGCCTCGGGCGATGTCATTCACAGCTTCTGGATCCCGCGCATCGGCGGCAAGCGTGATCTCGTGCCCAACCGAACCAACCGGATCACCTTCACGGCCGAGAAACCCGGGCACTATTTCGGACAGTGCGCCGAGTTCTGCGGAGCCTCCCACGCACTCATGCGCTTTGATCTTTACGCCGACGATGCCGGTTCTTTCGAACAGTGGGCGGAAAACGAGAAGTCGCCGGCAGTCGCGCCGGAGGATCCGAAGGCCAGGGAGGGCGCCACGGCGTTCCTGACGGCCGGCTGCATCGCCTGCCACCGCATCGACGGAACGCCTGCGCAGTCGCGGATCGGCCCCGAGCTCACGCACGTGGGGAACCGCGACAAGATTGCCGCCGGCATTCTCGACAATACTCCCGAGAACATGGCCCGCTGGATCCACGATCCGCAGTCGGTGAAGCCCGGCGCGCTGATGGCGAAACTCGAGCTCACCGACGAACAGGTCGACGCGATTGTGGCCTATTTGCAGGGCCTGAAGTAGCACCGCACGGGCGGCCTACCCGCGCCGGCAAGGGGCCTCAAGCCCCGTCAAGATGAAAGGAAGGAGAAGTCGATGTCGACCAAGGCCGAGGCACTCCCGAAAATCCCGAAGCTCGTCGAAGCAGACTATCGGGGGGTCTGGAGCTGGCTGACCACCGTCGATCACAAGCGCATTGGCATTCTCTATGGCGTGAGCGCGTTCATCCTGTTCATCGTGGGCGGCATCGAGGCGCTCATCATACGCACGCAGCTCGCGACCCCCGAGGCGAGCGTGGTGAGCGCGCAGACCTACAACGCCATGTTCACCATGCACGGCACGACGATGATCTTCCTCGCGATCATGCCGCTCGGCGCCGCCTTCTTCAACTATCTGATCCCGCTCATGATCGGCGCGCGCGACGTGGCGTTCCCGCGCCTGAACGCCCTCTCCTACTGGGTCTTCCTCGCGGGCGCCATTTTCCTCAACTCGAGCTTCCTCTTCGGGCAGCCGCCCGACGTTGGCTGGTTCGGGTACGCGAACCTCACCTCGAAGGTTTACTCGCAGGGCCACGCCACGGACTTCTGGTTGCTCGGGCTCCAGATCCTTGGCATCTCGTCGATGATGGCGGGAGTCAATTTCATCGTCACCATCCTCAACATGCGGGCGCCGGGGATGACGATGATGCGCCTGCCGGTCTTCGTCTGGATGACCCTGGTTGTTCAGTTCCTGGTCGTCCTGGCGTTCCCGATCATCACGGTGGGGCTCATCTTCCTTCAGTTCGATCGATTCTTCGGGACGAACTTCTACATACCCGCAGCGGGCGCCGATCCGCTTCTCTGGCAGCACCTGTTCTGGCTCTTCGGGCACCCCGAGGTCTACATTCTGATTCTGCCCGCCATGGGAATCGTCTCCGAGGTGCTGCCCACCTTCTCGCACAAGCCGCTCTTCGGCGCACCCTTCGTCATCTTCTCGGGGATCGTTATCGGCTTCCTCGGGTTCGGCGTCTGGAGCCATCACATGTTCACGACGGGCCTTGGCCCCGTGGCAGACAGCGCCTTCAGCGTCACGACGATGATGATCGCCGTTCCGACTGCGGTGAAGATCTTTAACTGGATAGCGACGATATGGGGCGGGCGCCTTCGGCTTACCACCCCCATGCTGTTCGCGCTGGGCTTCGTGGCGATGTTCATCATCGGCGGGCTCTCCGGCGTGATGCACGCCTCGCCTCCCGTCGATCTGCAGCAGCAGGACACCTACTTCATCGTGGCGCACATCCACTACGTCCTCTTCGGCGGAAGCATCATGGGTCTGTTCGCGGGGATCTACTACTGGTTCCCGAAGATGACGGGCCGGATGCTCGACGAGAAGCTCG
>JAUYMQ010000457.1 GCA_030698575.1 Deltaproteobacteria bacterium | reverse complement strand
ATGCCGCGCGCGTCTTCGACACGAACGCAGACGCGTGCGAACGCTCGCGCGCGTCTCTGCGCAGGATTCTCGACCGCCAGGTCGAGAAGGGACAGCTCGGCGCTGGTGAAGCCGATACGATCCATGCGCGCGTCGAGTTTGTAGGCGCGCTGGAAGACTTGCGCGGGTGCGGACTGGTGATCGAGGCGGTGGTCGAAGACCCCGCCGTCAAGAAATCGCTTTTTGCGGGTCTGGAGAACGTCGTCGCGGACGATGCGGTCCTCGCGACCAACACGTCGTCGCTCTCCATCGCGTCCATCGCGTCGGCGTGCAAGGGGGCCGAGCGCGTGTTGGGCATGCACTTTTTCAACCCCGCGCCGCTGATGCCCCTGGTGGAGGTGGTGCCGGGCGTGCGCACCGACCCCGCGGTGGTTGCAGAGACGCGCTCGCTGGTGGATTCATGGGGCAAGACCAGCGTGCTCGCGAAGGACACGCCCGGATTCATCGTCAACCGCGTCGCGCGGCCGTACTACGGGGAAGCCCTGAGGATTCTCGAGGAGGGCATAGCCGACGCGGCCACGATCGACTGGGCAATGAAGACGTTCGGCGGCTTCCGCATGGGGCCGTTCGAGCTGATGGACCTGATTGGCAACGACATCAACTATACCGTGACCGAGACGGTGTTCACCGCGTTCTTCTGCGACCCCCGGTACAAGCCCTCGTTCACGCAGAAGCGCCTCGTCGAAGCGGGCTTCCTGGGCCGAAAATCCGGCCGCGGCTTCTACGACTATGCCGAAGGCGCCGTCAACCCGCGCCCGCACGAGGACGAGAAGCTGGGACGCCGGATTCTCACGCGTGTGCTCTCAATGCTGATCAACGAGGCCGCCGACGCACTGTTCTGGAACGTCGCGACGCGCCAGGATATCGACCTGGCCATGGTCAAGGGTGTCAACTACCCCAAGGGTCTTCTGCACTGGGCGGACGAGGTGGGTGTGGAGCGCGTGCTCGACACGCTCTGTGACTTGCAGGGCGAGTACGGGGAAGACCGCTACCGCCCCAGCCCACTACTGCGGCGCATGGCGCGGGACGGAGCCACGTTCGCGGGCGATTGACACGACAACGGGCCGGCGACTAGAAATCTTTGCGGCGAAACGTGCGCAGACCCCACAGGAGCGGCACCGTTGCATGCACGACCATCCCAGGTAGTTGGCGGGTGCCCCGATTTACAGTGGGTTAGTTCCGCGATGATTCTCAGTTGGTAGCAGGTCGACCAGCCGCGTCGTCTTCATCATCTCGAGGTAGCTTTCCCGGACCACCGCCCAGCGGTGATGGACGGCGCACGGGTTTCCATCCGAGCAACCGTCTCCTCCGAAGAGACACTGTGTCCAGCGCCGGATGTCCTCGATTGACCTCACCACGTCGTACATGGTGATTTCCTCGGGAGCCCGCGCGAGACGAAACCCGCCTCCCAGCCCCTTCTGCGACTCGACGAGCCCCTCTCGCGACAACGCCTGGAGCAGTTTCCCGAGGTAGTTCGGTGGAGCATCGGTTTCGTCGGCCAATAACGCCGCACCCTTGTAGTCTCCGTCGGAAACGTTTGCCAGAGCCACCAGCGCGCGAACCGCGTGGATACCGGATCGTGAAAGCACTTCTTCGCCTCCAGCGTAAATTGTGGTAAACACCACTCGTAATCACAGTTGAGGATATCATTGTCTTGAATGGAGTCAAGCGGTGAGTTCGCGACTTCGGCGCCGCTATCAAGAGCAGGGGAGCGGTGCGCCCGGAAGCCCCACCGGGCGCACCCTTTGCGGAGAGGGAGGAAGAGGCTCAGTCCTGTTTCGGGATCTTGGGCTTGATCGGCATCGTGGTCGCGACCTGGATATAACAGCGAATGACCACGGCGGCCGATTGCGCCGCGACGCACGAGATCACACAGATGGGGTACTCGCCGAGGGTGAACCAGCACGTAACGAGACACGCCCCCGCGGCTGCCGGAACGCTGACGTTGATGCAATTCAGGATCCGAATCCAGAACTCGTCGTCGACCTGCGCCACATCGGCCGCCGCCAGCGCCGGCCCCAGCGGTGAGCGGCTGACCCACAGGTTCTCACCCATCTGCAGGAAGTCATCGGGATGCTCACCCGGCGATCCCCTGAACGCTGCCGGCGCAATGACTATCTCCCCGTTCTGTTCCACACACGCAATCAACACGGTCTCGGACACGCCGGGCATTAGCGGCGCCAACGTCAGTACGGTTACCCTGGCCTCACCCTCCGGTCCGCGTTCCTCGAGCACGAGACATTCAGCGCGCACGAGTTCGAACCCGCTCCTCTCGAAGTTCCCAACGATAGTCGCGACGTCCCGGCGTGCAAGCAATTCGTCGATACTCTGCAACACGTAGGGATTCCCAGGCGCATAGTAGCTGGATACCCTCCGGCTCCCGCTTTCGACCCTGTCCGGCGACTTGACGGTGGGAGCCGGAGGGGGCGACTCTGCCACCACTCCGGACTCGTTGCATCCCGGCACCGCGCCGAGGGCCAGCATACACATCGCGCTCAACCACCACAGGCGCA
>JAUYMQ010000117.1 GCA_030698575.1 Deltaproteobacteria bacterium | reverse complement strand
CCGACACCTGCGCTGGGAGAGCGTGGCAAGCGATTGGAATTGAAGGGAAAACGGAAGGTTGTTCAAAGACGTGCGCAAGGCGAATTCTTGCCGGGCGCCCGGCCTGTCAATCCTCGGACTTGGAGGCGATTCCCAGCTTGTCCCTGTTCTGCTCCGAAGGAATTCTCGACTGCGGTGCCTTGGGCGGGGTTTCCCGTCAACGAGAAAAGATACAAGGCTTCCTCGAAGGGACCTTCGAGCGGACGGCTGGTCACGCTGGACGGCGGGAGCCGCGCGAGAGCATCCCGGGTCGATCGCCCCGCGCCGCCGACAAGGCCGGCACGGCGCCCCCGAGGGGCGGCGTCGAGGCCGGGTCCAGGGGGTCAAACCCCTGCGCCACCTCCACCCCGTCCGACGCCCCGTCGCCGTCCGTGTCAGCATTGGCCGGGTCGGTGTGGTAGGTGCGCACCTCGTCGCCATCGAGCAAGCCGTCGCCGTCCTGGTCCGGATTGAAGGGCACGGCGTCGCAGGCGTCGCCGAGATTGCCGGCGTCGGTGTCGGTCGGGGCGGGGTTCGTCACGTCGGGGCAGTTGTCGGAAAGGTTCAGCACGCCCCCCTGGCGCGCCTCGCTCATCCGCCCTTCCTCGTCGTAGCTATAGGCGTTGTCCCCGGCCCCGGTCAGGTTACCCGCCGCGTCGTAGCTCATCGATAGGCCGATGGCCTCCGAGACGGCGTGCGGGTGCGCGGGGATCGTGTAGAGCTGGGGCTGCCCTTCCTTCGAGAGGAGGTTCCCCGAGGGGCTGTAGGCGTAGGTGTCGCTCGTGGAGGGCCCCGTGGCCGCGGTCAGGCGGTCGAGACCGTCGTAGGTGAAGCTCCGGGACCCATTCGGGTCGAGCGCGTCGGTCACCGATGCGATGTTGCCGCTCGGGTCGTAGCTGTAGGCGAGATCCTGCGCTTGGCCGCCGTTCGGGAAGATTGTAAGCGCTTCAGGAATTCACGATCCTTCGATGATGCGGATGCCGCTCAATTCTCTTGAACCCTCTGGCACTTCATCGCGTCATCTTCATAGAGGTCAGGATTGTTGATCTTCTCCTGAACGATTCGGCGCGCTTCCTCGATGGTCGAGAGATCCTGGGGGAATAGATTCATGTCTACAAATTGAATGATCAATTTGTCAGGTGAAGGCATGGAGTAGGAGTAGAAGACATAGCGTCGTTTTCCAGAAACGGTGATGTTCTGAACGTTTAGAAATGTGGTACCAAAGATTTCCGTCGAATAGGCCCGTCTGAATGAAGTTAGGTAGAACTGCTCCTTGTCGGGCTCGGACAAAATTCTGGTCTCGCCTGACATTTGGAGATAGTACTCGCGATCATTGAATTGGAGAAACAGCGTCTCCCCGCTCATCACCTCTTTCGGAGTCCGTCGTACACAGGTCCACATTCCAACCAACTGCTCGTCGATGGACGCTTCATTAACCGCGCCCAGCGGAACTTCCGAACCATAGTCGCACCCACCGAGAAGCATCATGCCAACCACCAGAAAGGTAGTCTGAATCGCACGCTTCATCGATCCTGCTTTGCGTTTTGTATTATCCAAACGACCCATCCCCCCACCGCTCAACGCATGGTTGACTGACCGTATTGTAGCGCTTAGATACCCCGCTCACTCAAAGACAGTCATTTTGGGGGTTACCGTTACAGATGTCACGGGGCTTAAGCTTCCTGGAAACTCCCTCGCTTCTAACCCTCTTATGTTCGTCAAGCTAAGGCTCTCACGTGTGACTCTGAAGTTTCCTGTGACCTCCATTCCGATCTTTATTCGTCCGACCGGAAGCCCCCCGAATTTCGTTATGGTCTCATCCACCGGTGTGCCGACATTCTTGAAAGTCCCCGTGATCTCGCCCTCGCCCCTTCCCGTGACCATGAGCTGCACATTCCCTCGGGCCGTGCCGATCTTCCTCAAAAGCTCCTCGCCCAGTTTCTTCGGATCCAGTACGTCGGTAAACGGAATCTCCCCTTCCTCTCCGCCTGCCGCCGCGAACGCATTGTCGATGATCCGTTGCCTTCTCTCCGCATCACTCAGCCCGAACCTGCTCGCGCCGTTACCGAACCCCCCTCTCTCGAGGGTTGTGCTGACATCCCTTAGCAGCGGCGACCTAGCCCCCGAGACGCCGCTGCCCACCTCGACGCCCAAGAGCCCCGCGTCACCCACAGAGAAGCCGGGGCCCCGCTGGTTGGCGACGGTTGCGGCAAGGGAGCCCAGTTGCTGGGCCAGGAAAAACGCGCCGCTGTCGGCGTTGAACACCCCCCCAAGGACCGGCAATGAACTCAAGTTGACGCCCGTGAGGCCGCTGGCAAAACCACCGATGAGATTGGCCGTGCCTCCCAGGACCCCGCCGAGGAAACCAAAGAACGCCGCGAAGAACCCAAAAAACTGCCCCGTCGGGTCTAGGAACATCACCGGGTTGTTGCGCGCGTAAGTGTAGCGGTTGAGGGACTGGGGATCAAAAGGATCGCCGAGGTCGTCAGGCTGCAGGAAGCGGCCGATCGACGGGGCGTAGTAGCGGGCGCCGAGGTAGTAGAGGCCCGTCTCGGCGTCGAAGACCCCGCCGGCGTACTCGTAGGGATTTCCCCCGCCCCCGTGCTGCTCTCCGTGTCGCCGAAGGGCTTGTACGTAAGCCGCCGGGTTTCCTGCCCCGCGCCGTCGCGCAGCACCCGGGTGCTGCCCAGGTGATCCGGGTGGATGTACTCGCCCAGCGCCGCAAAGGCCTCGCGCGAGAGCTGCACCTGAAGGGCCAGCCAGACAAACAGCGCGAGATACAGCCGCGCCGCGCGGTCCAGCGCCCCCCGCCGCCGCCTGCGCACGATGGCTGCCGACAGGAAAAAGAGGAGCAGGAAGAGCGCGAGGCCCGCCGCCGACAAGGCCGGCACGGCGCCCCCGAGCGGCGGCGTCGAGGCCGGGTCCAGCGGATCAAACCCCTGCGCCACCTCCACCCCGTCACTCACCCCGTCTCCGTCCGTGTCGGGATTGGCCGGGTCGGTGTGATGCGTGCGCACCTCGTCGCCGTCCAGAAGACCGTCGCCGTCCTGGTCGGGGTTTGTGGGCGCGGCGTCGCAGGCGTCGCCCAGGTTGTCCGCGTCGGTGTCCGTCTGATTGGCGTTCGGGGTGTCGGGGCAGTTGTCGGAAAGGTTCAA
>JAUYMQ010000442.1 GCA_030698575.1 Deltaproteobacteria bacterium | reverse complement strand
GGAACGTCACATCGTTTGGCTACGCTTTGTGGCGCGTGATTAATCATGACCCGCACACAGAACAGACGCCAGCGGTGGCTGTTGCTCCATGACCTCCAGCGGGCGCGACCGAAAAGCACCTGGCTTCGCAGCCAGAACGCTCGTGCTATCCGTCAGCTCGAATACGAATTGGCCGGGGGCCGAGAGAGGGCGGGTCGGGCGGCTTGTGGAGAACGGGAGCGGCTGAAGGTCTGAGGGTCAGGCGGTCAGAGCCCGAGCGTTGAGAGGGTTGCTTTGAAGCGTTCGAGCAAAGCGGCGACGCCGCCGGGTGGCGCGTCGATGGTGATACTCGCCGTGCGCGACCGATGGCTGTATGACACCGCAGTAATGCGACGGGGTGACGTGTCCGGAGAGTCGGCAAACGAAATCAGGTCGCCCGCTCGCACTTGGGCAACCGGCCTGTAGACACTCTTATCGTCCAGCGCATATCCCGAGAGGGACGCCTGCCCCGCCCGGCTGAGGGCGTTGGCTTCTTCTAGCCACCGTTCCCCGGCGGCGATAGCGGGTTCTTCGGTGCAGATGCCGCCGATGTCGAGCACGTCCGTACGGGTCAGTCCCGCCTTGACCGCCGGATGGTCGGGGTCGGTGACTTCGAGTGCTTCTGTCTCCACGTCGGCGCCGGACCCCGGGGGGCCAGCGGTGAGGGTCCGCCCATCCACGTCGGCCCAGCGGACCACGATGGAGCGCCAGAGCCGCTGCGCGTCGACGCCGACCTCCTCCAACCCCGAGGGGCCGGTGTATGCCTTCCACGTCCGCCCGTAGACGCCGGGAGCGCGAAGCTGGAACAGCTTGCCCCCGTAGACGAACCAGTCGAACAGTCCATAGCGGGTCAGCTCGTCTACCACCGCGCTCATCGGCCCCGGCTCTGCGAACCAAGCCTGGGGGATCACGAAGCCGTCGTCTTCCAGCAGCTCGGAGTCAACCGTCAGCGGCGTGGCGTAGAGCGGGATCGCATACTCCAACATCTGCGACGCGGTGAAACCGACGTTCGGCCAGGTGCCCTGCGCAGCGAGGCCGTGGTCGCCCAAAACGCGGAGGTTCGGCCAGCTAAAGATTCGTGCGAGATCGACGCCTTCGGAGGCGACGGCGAGGCGGTTCCGGATGCGGGCGAACTTGTAGCCAGCGCCCGGTGCCTCGACAGTCTGATTTGTCGCGGCGCTCGCGTCATGGTCAGACCCGATTTCGGAGACGGAGAAGGTGTCGGTCGTGCCGAGGCCGACGTTGCTTTCCCAATCGGCGCTTGCCCCGCCGCCGGCGAGGTCGCCTTTGGTGTCGTAGCGGACGGCGCCGATGTCCACACCGCCGCCGTAGTAGTGCGCCTCTCCCGCCTCGGTGTCCGTAGCCACCGTCTCGACGTTGGTGAAGTCGTTGATGATGGCGGCAGCTGCCGCTTCGAGGTCTTTCGAGGAATGACCGACCGAGGTAGAGGCCATCAGCCTGATTCCCGCTTCGATCAACTGCAACCGCCGCTCCGTGGATGGCTCCCCCCATTTGCTCAGATCCCCGTCGATGAACCCAGGCCCGATGACAGCCTTGTCATCCTCCAGCGCCACCTGCCAGCCGGCGCACTCCGCCCTGATCGACTGTCGCTCGCCGCTGGCCTCTGAGGCTTTCTCCAGGCGGCCGTTCCAGATCTCCTCGACGCCGGGCTCGTAAATGGAAATGTCGCCGTAGGCGGCGAGGTCGCGGTAGTCGCGGCGCGGGTCGCGGGCGAGTGTGCCGGTGGCCTCCTTGTAGCCGCCGGGCATCTCCGAGGTCAGGGTGATGTCGTCAATGACGTTAGCCGGGTCTGGCTCGTCTGCGGCCCAGCGGTTCGGTGCGCCCCCGGGTGGGCTGACCGACCAAGCGAGCCGATCCGGCGGGTACTCCTGGACTACGGCAACTCGTGGTTCTAGCTCTGTCGTGAAGCTGAGGGTTTCGCCGAAGGCTTCGCCACCCGGTGTCAGGACTTTCGCCGTCGCCGCCCCGGTCCCTACCCCGGTGCCCGCTGCCGAGGCATCGACGGTTTTCGGCGCTTCTTCTCCCACTTCCCCGCCGGAGAAGTTGCGGACGATTGGGTTCGCGTTCCCAGCCGCGCCGACCCCGGCGAATTTGGAGGGGAGCGATTCAAGTTCGGCATCGCCTTCGGGTGAGCCGAGTTCTTCCCATTCCCCTTCGGCCCCGGCGCGGCCCCAGACCGAGACGACGCCCGCTTCGATGGCGAGGCCGATTGCTCCGTCTTCTTCGAGCGCGACTTCTTCGAGGGTCAGGCCGTAGGTTCCCGGGTTTTGTTCTGCGCCTTCGATCCACAGCGACAGCACCAGTTTGTGCAGCCCTCCGCCCAGCGGGGAGGCTCGCAGCCGCCAGCCCTGCTGGGATTCCGTCTCCATCCGCAGCCAGACCTCGAAGTAGCGGCCTTCGGCGGGTTCGCCCGCTGGTTCGGGGAACAGCTCCAGGGAGACGGCGCAGTCATCGGGCAGTTCGGTGCCGCCCAGCCGGGCCGCCGCGGTAGTGCCTTCCAGCGCGGCCCAGAAAAAGTAGCCGAAGCCTTCGTTGGTAGCACCGATCTGGTCGGCCCAGGTGGTCGCCTCCCAGGGTTCGCCGATCCCTCCGAACTCTTCGCCGCGGTTATTGAGGGCATCGAGGAGCGGGAGTCCAGCGAGTTGGGCGGGGGTCGGCACGGCGTCCCTAGGTGAGGGTGAAAGTCAGCGAGGCGGCTTTGATCCGGAGGGCATCTCCGGCGGTGAGCACTGCGGATTCCGCCAGCGCCGCCACCCACTCCGGGCTCCCCGCTTCGGCCGCATCCCACGCCGAGACATGCGTGATCGTCTCCGAGGTCGAGACTTCCGGCCATTCCAGCTCGGTGGTCGAGGCCCGCACG
>JAUYMQ010000116.1 GCA_030698575.1 Deltaproteobacteria bacterium | reverse complement strand
CGCGTCGTCGCGATCACTTTCACCGAAGCCGCCGCCGCCCATATGGCATCCGTGACCGGCGCGTGCCTGCGAGAGATCGCGCTGGGCCAAGACACGCCCCTGGGCATCCTCGAGACCTGCCTGCCGGGAGATCACGATCTGCGGCGGGCCCGCGCGGAGGCTCTCCTCGGCTCGCTCGATCACCTCGTCGTCAGGACCATTCATGCCTACTGCCGCCGCCTTCTGGCCGCGCACCCGCTCGAGGCCGGCATCCACCCCGGCTTCGAGATCGACGCGGATGGCGCATGGCGCACCGAGATCACGCGCGAGGTCGTCGAGTCTGCGCTTCGCGAGGGCTACGGTGAGCCAGGCTCGCCGGTGCTCCTCGAGCTGGCGGCCCGCGGCTACGGGCCGCAACATCTCGCGGATGCGCTCGGCGTACTCGTGGAGAAGGGGGTTCCGCCGGATGCGCTGGGCGTGGATCCGTTCGATGGGGAGGCGGTCGGGCGGGCGCTGAAGGCCCTGGAATCGGCGCTCCGGGCGCTCACCGGGGCGATGGCCGGCAGACAGGCGGAGGTGAAGGGCCGCAAAGACGTCCTTCTGCGGGTGATGGAGGCAAGCGAGCGGACCCCGGATTTGCTCCGGGCCTCCCCGGGCGCCGGCGCGGAAAACGTCGCCGCGTTCGTCGCGAAGCTCGGAGAGACCTGGGATGCGAGCGCGATGAAGCGGCTGGGCGAGTGGTCCAGCGGCAAGTTCAACAAGAACGAGGAAAAGGCCTTCGGCGATGCGGCCGTCAACATAACCGCCGCCGCGACGGATCTGCATGCGGCCCTGTCACGGATCACCCCGCTCGATCCGATCCTGCTCGACCTGGCGCGGCGGGCGCTCGCGCCGCTCCTAGCGGAAATCGCGCGGCGCCTTCGCCGCCGGGGCGCCATCTCTTACGAGGGGCTCCTCCAGGAGGCGCACGATCTACTCGGCCGGCACCCGGGCGTGCTCGCCCGCATCCGCGAGGGGATCGACCAGCTGCTCGTTGACGAATTTCAGGACACCGACGCTCTCCAGTGCGAGATCATCCGCAACATCGGTCTCGACATGCATCCGGAGGCCCAGCCCGGCCTCTTCGTGGTGGGCGATCCCAAGCAGTCCATCTACGGCTGGCGCCGCGCGGACATGGCCGCCTACGAATCTTTTCTCGCCGCGCTCGAGGACGCCGGGGGTGTGAAGAAGACTCTTTCGGTGAACTTCCGGTCGGTGCCGGCGGTCCTGGACGAGGTCGATCGGATCATGCGCCCCGTCATGCGGCGCGAGGAAGGCGTGCAGCCGGGCTTCGAGCCCCTGGCGCCCGTGGAGCACAACGCGTCGGATCGGGGATTCATCGAGGGCGGATGCGCGCCTGTGGAGCACTGGGTCTCCCAGAGCTGGAATCAGGAAACCGGCGCCCCCTCCGAGAAAACCAACGCCGGCCCCGCGGCGCGCCTCGAGGCGCGAACGCTGGCCCGCGACATCCGTCGCCTCCACGACGACCACGGAGTGGAGTGGCCGTCTTTCGGCGTGCTCTTCCGCGCGCGCGGCGACCTCGAGATCTACCTCCGGGCTTTTCGGGACGAGGGCGTCCCCTTCTCCGTCGAGGGCGATCGCACCTATTACAAGCGGCGAGAGATCGTCGAGGCCGCGGCGCTCGTCCGATGCGTGCTCGATCCGAACGACCACCTGGCCCTCCTGACCCTCCTCCGCTCCGTGCTCGTCGGCGCGCCCGACGCCGCGATCGTCCCGCTCTGGCGGGGCGAGCTGCCCGAGCTAATGACCGATCTCGAGGGCCCCGACGAGCGGCGCCTCGAGAAGATTGCCGCCCTCGTGACGGAGGTCCAGCGCGAGCTCCCGGAGGACATCCCCGGCCTCGCACGCATCGCGGGCTGGGAGCACGCCCTGCTCGCCGCCGTCCAGGAGATCGCCCTGGCGCGAAGCTCCTTCCGCCGCGATCCGGCCGATCGTTTCGTCGAAAAGCTCCGGATCCGCTTCCTCGTCGAAGCCACGGAGTCCGCGCGATCCCTCGGCACCTACCGCGCGGCGAATCTCGATCGTTTCTTCCGGGAGCTGCTCCAGGCCATCGAGGAGGGAGGCGGCGACGCGCCCGCGATCGCCCGCGCGCTTCGCCAGGCCGTCGCGGAGGAGGAAGAAGCCGAGGAAGCGCGCCCGAAGGACACGGTGCAGGACGCCGTCCAGGTCATGACGATTCACCAGGCGAAGGGCCTCGACTTCGATCACGTCTACGTCATGCAGCTGCACCGATCGTCCAGAGCGGGAAAGCAAGCGCTCGACGATGCGGAAGTGATCGATGGACGGCTGGAGTACAAGCTTCTCGGCGCCGCCACGCCGGGTTACGACGCGGTCGAGGAAAGCCGGCGGCGGGTGGCCAGGGCGGAGGTGGTCCGCACCCTCTACGTGGCGCTGACGCGCGCGAAGAAGCGGCTCGTCATGGCGGGTTCCAGGCGGCCGGGCGGCAAGGATCCGAAGGAGGAGAGCCACATGGGCCTTCTTCGCGACCGGCTCCCGGACGGGAACGACGTGATGGCGCTCATGGCGGAGCTTGGCGCCGAGGGGAGCGACGCCCGCGCCGACGGCCACGGCGCGCGCTGGTTCTTCCCCGGCTTGCAGGCGGCAGCACACCCCGGGCGTGGCCACGCCGAGCGGGACGCCGAGGGGCTGTTCAGCCCGGAGGAGATCGCCGCCGACACCGGGACGCTTCGCGCGCTCGGAGCGGAGGCGCGCGCGCGGATGTCCCG
>JAUYMQ010000437.1 GCA_030698575.1 Deltaproteobacteria bacterium | reverse complement strand
CCTTCACCAGGAATCCGAACCGCCAGTAGAAGTCATAGCGAAACGGATCCTCCTCGCCGACCGGGCTCGTGAGCCAGTCGACAAAGGCCTCCTCGCCCTCGCGGGTGGCGTGATAAATGTGCTTGGCCGGACTCTTCTGCTGGTGAACGACGCGCTTGCGGATGAACCCGGCCTTCTCGAGGCGCCGGAGCGCGGGATAGAGCGTGCCGTCGTTGATGCCGAAGTCGCGGCCGTTGCCCTGGCAGAGAATCTTTTTGATGAGATAGCCGTGCCGCGGGGTCTCGACGATGAGGCCCAGGATCGTGTGATCCACCGTGCTCGCCACGGAGGCTTTGCTCTTCAAATGCTTCACCGCTTGATGTTGAGGAGATGCCCGAGCTTCTCCTTCTTGGTCCTGAGGTACTGGATGTTCTTCTCGTTCAGATCGACCTCGATCGGCACGCGCTCGACGATCTCGAGGCCGTAACCCTCGAGGCCGACGATCTTCTTCGGATTGTTGGTCATCAGCCGGAGCTTCCGGGCGCCGAGATCGACCAGGATTTGCGCGCCCACGCCGTAGTCGCGCAGATCGGCCTTGAAGCCCAGATCTTCGTTGGCCTCGACGGTGTCGCGGCCGGCGTCCTGGAGCTTGTAGGCGAGGATCTTGTTGACGAGCCCGATGCCCCGCCCCTCCTGCCGCAGGTACACCAGCACACCCTTCCCTGCCTCGCGGATCTGTTGCAGCGCCGAGTCGAGCTGGTCGCCGCAATCGCATTTCGACGAACCAAAGACGTCGCCCGTGAGGCACTCGGAGTGCATGCGCACGAGAAGCGCCTCGCCGGGGCTGAAGGCGCGCCCCTCCATGCCGAGCACCAGGGCCATGTGGTGGTGCTTGTCGAGGTCGTTCTCGTAGACGATGGCGCGGAAGCTGCCGTGGCGCGTGGGGAGCGTTGCCTCGGCGAAGCGCCGGACGAGCAGCTCTTTCTGGATGCGGTAGCGAACGAGGTCGGCGATGGTGACGATCTTGAGGCTGTGCTTCTTCGCGAACGCGGAAAGATCCTGCAGGCGGGCCATCTCGCCGTCATCGCGCATGATGCCGCAGACGACGCCGGCGGGCGCCAATCCGGCGAGCCTCGCGAGATCTACCGAGCCCTCCGCCGCGCCGGTTCGCGCCAGAACCCCGCCGCGCTTGGCGCAGAGCGGCGGCACGTGGCCGGGCCGGACGAGATCCTCGGGCCGGCATCGCGCGCTGACCGCCGTGCGGATGGTGAGCGCGCGGTCGGCGGCCGAGATGCCCGTGGTGGTCCCCTTGCGGGCGTCGATCATCACACCCACGGCTGCCGCGTAGGTCGTGGCCTTATCCGATGGCTGAGGCGCGATGGCGAGCTTGCGCATGCGCTGCTCGGTGAAGCTCACGCAGATGATCCCGCGCCCCTCCTTCGCCATGAAATTGATGGCCTCGGGGGTCACCTTCTCGGCGGCCATCGCGAGGGTCCCCTCGTTCTCCGGGGCGGCGTCATCGATGAGAATGACGGTCCGGCCGGCGGAGATTTCGGCGACGGCTTCCTCAATGGAGCTGAGGGCGAGGGCGGAGCGATCTTCGGGGCTGCGCATGGGCTTGCCTTGGCCGGACCTGATTGCCGGACCTGTTGGCCGGATCCAGCATGAATCGGGCAGGAAAGGAGCTACCTAAAAAGTATGTATGGGATAATCCGATTTGACGGGGGCGTCAAGGGGGGCCTGCAAGGCCTGCGGAGGGGCCGCATGTCATTGCGAGCAGGGGACCCGGGGGGAATTTCGCATGTCATTGCGAGGAGCGAAGCGACGAAGCAATCCCCCGGCTAATGCCACCGGTCCCGAGTACCAAGGGGATTGCTTCGTCGGGCCTCCGGCCCTCCTCGCAATGACATGCGCGCTCGTCTCCCCACGGCGGCCAACAAAGAAGCCCCCCGGGAGTGGCCCGGGGGGCTTCGATGCTTCCGGGATGCGGGCTGCTCAGCGCACGCGCTCGATGATGGTCGCGATGCCCTGGCCGCCGCCGATGCACATGGTCTCGAGGCCAATCGTCCAGTTGTTGTCGATCATCTCGTGGACGAGCGTCGCCATGATGCGCGCGCCCGTGGCGCCCAGCGGGTGCCCGATCGACACGCCGCCGCCCCGCGGGTTGATCTTCTCCTTCGGCCAGCCGCCCTCCTGGATGACCGCCAGGTTCTGCACGGCGAAGGCCTCGTTCAGCTCGATGACGTCGATGTCCTTGAACGTCATCGCCGCGCGCTTGAGCACCTTCTGCACCGCCGGCACCGGGCCGATGCCCATAAGTGCCGGATCGCAGCCCGCCACCGCCATCGCCTTGATGCGGAAGTAGGGACTGATGCCCAGCGCCTTGGCCCGCTCCTCGCTCATGAGCACGCAGGCCGCGGCCGCGTCGTTCAGCGGGCTCGAGTTGCCGGCCGTGACCGACCCCCCTTCCTTGAAGACGGGCTGGAGCGTTGAGAGCTTCTCGGCGGTCGTGCCCGGGCGCACGGTCTCGTCGATCGTCACGATCTTCTTCTGGCCCTCGATCTCGACCTCGATGGGGACGATCTCTTTCTTGAACAATCCTTGCTCGATCGCCTTCGACGCCTTCTCGTGGCTCCAGGCGGCGTACTCGTCCTGCGCCTGGCGGCCGATGCTGTACTTCTCGGCGAGGTTCTCGGCGGTCATGCCCATCGGGATGTAGGCCTCCGGGTAGTCGCCGGTCGTGAACTTCGGGTTGAAGCTTGGGCTGAACCCGCCCATGGGCACGTGGGTCATGTGCTCGCAGCCGGCGGCCACCTGCACATCGCCGCAGCCCGCCATGATGGCCTGGGCCGCCATGTTGATGGTCTGCAGGCTCGAACCGCAGAAGCGGTTGACGGTCGTACCGGCGACGGAGAGGTGAAGCCCGGCCAGGAACGCGACGATCTTTGCCACGTTCATCCCCTGCTCGCCCTCGGGCATCGCGCAGCCCATGATCACGTCCTCGATCTCGGCCGGGTCGAGCCCCTTCACGCGCGCGACGGCCTCCTTCACCACGATGGCGGCCATGTCGTCGATTCGCGTGTTGATGAAGCTGCCTTTCTTCGCCTTCCCGACGGCCGATCGGACGGCGCTGACAATGACTGCGTTGGGCATGGGGATGCCTCCTCTTGGATGGGTCCGGAACCCTTGATTTGCTTGCGAACGCTAGGGAAACAGGCAGTGATGATTGAGGCGAGGATAGCACAAACCCCCCGCAGGGGGCCAGTGAGGGGGTCAAGCGCGCATGTCATTGCGAGGAGCGCAGCGACGAAGCAATCTCCTGCGCCATCGGGACGGGTGGCATTAGCGCGGGGGATTGCTTCGGCACCCCTTCGGGGCGCCTCGCAATGACATGCGGCGAGGGGCGAAAGGGGGACTGTTCCACTTACGATTCGGGGCGCCTCGCAATGACATGCGTATCGGCACTGATTGCGGCAATTATTTGCTGGAGGCGAGGCTCTTCAGGATGTTCTCGAGGAACTGGTCCTCGGTGATCTTGAACTTGCGCTGGAAGTCGTGCTTCTTGTCGAGGCTGTGGAACATCCGCCGGACGAGCGCGTCGAAGGTTTCCACGACGCCCTCGCAGCGAATGGCGACGGCGGGGTAAATCGGAATGTCGGTGTCGGCCCAGCTCTTCTTGACCTCCTCCATGGTCTTGATCTCCCCGAGGTCGCGCTTGTTGAACTGGACGACCAGCGGGATGCTCGCGAAGTCGATGCCGTTGGCCTGGAGGTTCTTCTCGAGGTCCTTGAAACTGTAGGCGTTGGCCACGGCCTGCGACTTCTGGCTGTCGGCGATGAAGGCCACCGCGTCGGCACCGGCCAGCACGGCCTTGCGCGTCGAGCGGTGCATCACCTGGCCCGGCACGGTGAAGACCTTCAGCTTGATCTTGAAACCGGCGTCGGTGGTGAACTGAACCGGCAGGAAGTCGAAGTAAAGAGTGCGGTCGTCCTTGGTGTCGAGCGAGATCATCTTCCCGCAGGCCGCGGTGTCGATGCGCCCGTGCAGCTGCTGAAGATTGGTCGTCTTGCCCGACAGCGCGGGGCCGTAATAGACGATCTTGAGAATGATCTCGCGGCTCGCAACGTTGAACTGGACCATCTCGGGATCCCGGGACCTTCAGCCCGCCGCCCCGCCCCAGGGGCGCAGCGCCGGACACGGCCGATAGAAGGAGCGCGCGGGGACCCCCGGGCTCAGTCCCTGAGCCGCTCCTTGAGGATCCCCTCCACCACGCTGTATGGATCGGCCTCTTTCCCGGTAAGTTGAGCGATAATTTCGGCGAGACGCCCTTCCCGCTCGAGGGTCCGCAGGACCCGCTCCGAGAGGGTCTCCCGCAGAATCTCCAGAAACTCCCGTTTTATGCGCTCTTCCCGCCGCTTTTCGAACCCCTCCCCCGTGCTCAGGAAGGCCCGGTGGCCCTCGATGGCCTCCAGGATCTCGTCGATGCCCTGGTTCACCACGGCTTGGGCCTTCAGCACGGGTGGGCGCCAGTCGCCCTCGGCGTACTCGTTGAGATCGAGCATCATCGTTATTTCGGCCACCGTCCGGTCGGAACCCTCGCGGTCGGCTTTGTTGATGACGAAGATATCGGCGATCTCGAGAATGCCCGCCTTGATGGCCTGCACGTCGTCACCCATGCCCGGCACGGTCACCACGACGGCCGTGTGCGCGGTCTTGAAAACTTCGACCTCGTCCTGCCCGACGCCCACCGTCTCGATGAGGACGATGTCCCACCCCATCGCGTCGAGGATGTGCGCCATCGCGCTGGTTGATCGCGAAAGCCCGCCCATCGCGCCGCGGGTGGCGATGCTGCGGATGAACACGCCCGGGTCGGTCGCGTGGGTCTGCATGCGGATGCGGTCGCCGAGAATGGCGCCGCCGGTGAAGGGACTGGTGGGATCAACCGCGAGCACGCCGACCGTCTTGCCCTCGGCCCGGAAGGCGGCGATGAGCTTGTCGACGAGCGTCGACTTGCC
>JAUYMQ010000436.1 GCA_030698575.1 Deltaproteobacteria bacterium | reverse complement strand
AGCAGGCGCCGGTGCCCCTCGTGCAGAAAGCCCATGGTCGGCACGAAGGCGATCCGCTGCCCCTCGCGCCGCCAGGCATCGGCCAGCGCCTGCATCTCGCCGACACTCCCGACTTCGAAGAGGCCCTTCGACTCCCTGAGGGCGGCTATCCTCGACCGGGTGCGCACCCGGCGGGCGGCTCCGGTCTTAATAGGAATTCTCCTTCGAAGGGAACACGCCCGAGCGCACCTCCTCGATGTACGCCTGCACGGCGCCGGTGATCACGCTGTGGAGATCGGCGTACCGCTTCGCGAAGCGCGGATTGAAGCTGTTGTTCATCCCGAGCATGTCGTAGATGACGAGCACCTGCCCGTCGGTCCCCGGCCCGGCGCCGATGCCGATGGTGGGTATCGAGACCGCGCGGGTGATCTCCTCGGCGAGCGGGGCGGGGACACACTCCATAAGGAGCGCGTAGGCGCCGGCCTCTTCGAGAATCTTGGCGTCCTCGAGAAGCCGCATCGCCTGCGCCTGATCCTTCCCCTGCACCTTGAAGCCGCCGATCTTGTGAACCGACTGGGGGGTCAGGCCGATGTGCGCCATGACGGGAATACCGGCCTGGTCGATGGCCCGCACGGCGTCGGCGCGCTCGCGGCCGCCCTCGAGCTTGACGCTCTCGGCGCCGCCTTCCTTGACGAGCCGCCCGGCGTTGCGGACGGCGTCTTCGACCGAGGCCTGGTAGGACATGAAGGGCATGTCGACGAGCAGATGGGCGTGGGTCACGCCCCGCGAGACGATGCGGGCGTGATAGATCATCTCTTCCATTGTCACGGGCGTGGTGCTCGTACCACCCTGTATGACCATGCCGAGGCTGTCGCCCACCAGCACCACGTCCACGCCTGCATCGTCGAGGATGCGCATGAATGTCGCGTCGTAGCAGGTGAGCATCGTGATCTTGCGCCCCTCGCGCTTCATGCGCTGGAGCGTGGGGACCGTGACCTTGTTCCGGCTCATAGCTGGCTCCCTATTGTTCAAGCCACGGCACCGAACGGCCGAAAAACAAAAAGGGCCTTCCGGACGTATTGTCCGAAAGGCCCGATGACGCCGCCGTCCCGAGCGTTCGTCGTCCCCGCGCCATGCGGTGGCCGCGAACCGTGGAACCGTGGCAGTGCCCGCCTTCCGTCTCAGTCCAGGAACTGGATCCAAGCGGTGGGTGCGCCCGTAGCACGAATGCTGCGGGGCGCGCCCCTTGTGGCAACGCTGATCGAAGCTAGCCCAGGCGCCGGGGGGAGTCAACTGCGCGCCTCGGGGGGCACCCGGCGCTTGACAGGACCCCTCAGGTGGGATAGAAAGAGTGAAAATAGCTTGAAATTTCAGGCTTCTAGCCCGACCACAAGCGCCGGCCCCATCGAGCCGGCGCAACCGTCCCGGCGCTCCCGGACCCCCCCGCCCGAACCTTGCCGCCCCCCTGGCAAGGCCGGCCGCGCCGAGCTTACCCGAGGTATCTCACCTTTGTTCCCAGCTCGCCGCACGACACATCGGCGTTCGATCTTCCTGGCGCTTGCAACGATCGGGGCGTTCCTGACAGGGGCGGCGTTCACCGCGGCGGCGCTCGGGCAATCCGAGCTTTCGCGCCGCGGCCTCCCGCCCGCTACCCGCGTCTCCTTCAACACCATCGACAAGGCCGACGTCCGCACCTTCCTCGAGCGCAACGGGCCGACGCCGGTCAGCGCTGTCGAGGGCGACAAGTTCGTCGCGCTCCTGAAGAACGACGTCAAGATCACCTACACCCTCGACAAGCAGCTCCAGCGCACCATGGAGCGCTACCTCCGGAACAACCGTTCCATTCAGCACGCCGCCTTCGTGGCGGTCGAGCCGGCGACGGGCCGGGTGCTGGCGCTCGTGAGCTACTCGCGGGGGCAGGAGGGCACGGTGACGCCCGCGGCGCTCCGGGGAACCTTCCCGGCGGCGTCGATTTTCAAGCTCGTGACCGTCGCCGCCGCGCTGCAGGAGAACAAGATCACGCCCGACACGGTCCTGCGCTTCCGGGGCGGCTACTGGAGCATGAACAGGAGCGTTCTCAACGACAATTCGCGCAGCGACCGGAATCACCTCACGGTCGCTAAGGCGCTGGGCATGTCGTGCAACCACTGCTTCGGCAAGGTGGCCACCCGCTTCGTCGGCACCGACACGCTCCAGGCCTACGCCGACGCCTTCGCCTTCAACTACCCCTTTGAGTTCGATCTGCCTGTCGAGATGAGCAAGGCCAGCATCCCACGCGATCGCTACGAGCTTGCCCGTACGGGCGCCGGCTTCGGCGATGTGTACTTCTCGCCGCTTCACGCGGCGCTCGTGGCGGCCACGATCGCCAACAACGGGCGCATGATGGAGCCGAGGATCGTCGAGAAGATCGAGGACTCCGAGGGGCGCGTCCTTTACATGCCCGAGCGGCGCGTCATCGCGCGGCCGCTGCGGCCCGAAGTCGCGCAGGAGATCAATCGCATGATGGTCAACACGGTGCTCGAGGGAACCAGCCGCCGCGCCTTCTCGACCTTCACCGCCTCGCATCCCGATCTCGACGTGGCCGGCAAGACCGGGTCGCTCTCCGGCAAGAACCCGCCGGGGCTCAACTACTGGTTTATCGGATCCGCGCCCGTTGATAACCCCACCATCGCGGTTTCCGCACTGGTCATCCCGCGCAGCGGCTACAGCTTCAAGGGCAATCAGGTCGCACGCCACTTCTTCGAAGCCTACTTCGGCTCCTGAGCGCCGGCCACGCGGCCGTCACCCCGGCGAAGCTTGTGTGCCGGGCACAGAAAAAACAGCGCCCCCGCTCATGAGGCGGAGACGCTGTTGCTTACACGCCTTCTTCGTTTGGTCGTCCTTACCCTTCTATCAGGTCCCGTTACCGTTCATGACTTCGGTCAGTGCCGTTTCCTCCTGATCGTCGCCGTCGCCGTCACCCGTGGTTGCAGACCACAGGATGTCGCCGGGCACGACGGGCGTGTAGCTCGGGAAATCCATCTTCATGTTCGCATTCCCCATGGGATCGTCGAACAGCCTGGTCTCGTTATAAACCTCGGTCCAGTTCTGGACTCCGACCACATTCACGTCCATCGAACAGGCGATGTCAGCCGAGTTCTTGACCTTTACGCTGACGTCCACCGGCTTGACCTTCTCCAGTTTTATCCTCTTGGTCACGCCGAGGGAAAGACTGAGCTTCTTCTCGTTGCAGTCCATGCTCAGCCACAGGTCGAAGATCATGTCCGCAAGAGTCGGAGCCGCCTCGCCCTCCACGAAGTCCTTCTTCGGATCGCGACCCCCATCGGTCCTGTGCAGAGCGGAGAGGAGCTGATGACACGCATCGTTGGGCGACTCGTTGTTGATCAGAGTCTCGGCCGTCTCGAGCATTTTCCGCAACGCGTTCTTCCGTCCGTCCGCAGACTTGCCGGGGCCGCGTCCGACAAGCGTCCCTTGATCGCAGGCGTCATCGAAGAAGGCGAGAATCCCCTCGATGGTCACCTCCCGCTCCAGGCAGATCGGATCGTTGGTCACGTCGAAGATGTTGTTGCACTGATCCGACGCCTCGTTGCACGAATCATCCGTGCAAAGGTCGGCGTCGTCGCAGTCGATCGACGTGCCCGCGTCGCAGGTCCCCGCACCGTCGCAGGTCTCCGCGCCGTTGCAGAACATGCCGTCGGCGCAGGACGATCCGGACCCCTCGAACTGACAGGTCGACGAGCAGCAGTCACCGTTGACGGTGTTGTTGTCGTCGCACTGCTCGCCCGACTCGACTGCATTGTTCCCGCAGACCGGGATGACGCAGGTCGGATCGTTCCCTTCGTCGAAGATGTTGGCGCACTGATCCGTGCCCACGTTGCAGGAGTCGTCCGTGCAGATGTCGGCGTCGGCGCAGGTCTCCGCCGGGCCTGCAACACAGGCTCCCGCACCGTCGCAGGTCTCCGCGCCGTTGCAGAACAATCCGTCCTCGCAGGAGGCCGTGTTGTTCGTGTTGACGCACCCGGTGCCCGGGTTGCAGCTGTCGTTTGTGCAGACGTTCGAGTCGTCGCAGTTCAGCGGGGAGCCGCCGACGCACGCACCGCCACTGCATGTGTCGCTCGTGGTGCACGCATCGCTGTCGTTGCAGGACGCCGTGTTGTTCGTGTTGACGCACCCCGAGCCCGGGTTGCAGCTGTCGTTCGTGCAGAGGTTCGAGTCGTCGCAGTTCGGCGGGGAGCCGCCGACGCACGCACCGCCACTGCAAGTGTCGCTCGTGGTGCACGCATTGCTGTCGTTGCAGGACGCCGTGTTGTTCGTGTTGACGCACC
>JAUYMQ010000434.1 GCA_030698575.1 Deltaproteobacteria bacterium | reverse complement strand
GATCGCCCATGCGCGTAAGGAGGTCGAGCGCCAGGGGATCGACCGCAAGTTTTTCCCAATCCTCGAACACGTGGCGAATCTGGATCTGCCCCGCCATGACGACGTCGTTGCAGCCCGCGGCTTTCAGGAAAGCGATCATGCCGCTGAGTTCGCCGACGTGGAACCATCCGGCGCGATCGACCTGCCCCTCGAGCGCCGGATCGGTCTCCTGCCGGATGGCGACAGCCGCCACGGAAACACCGCGCGCGCGCGCGGCTTCTGCGAATGCGAAGGGGAGCCGCCCGTTACCCGCGATGAGGCCCACGGTTTTCGGGACGTCTGAGGTCAATTCAGCAGACCGCGTTTCGAGTCGCCGCGCGCGAACTTGATCATGCGGTCGATCTCGGAAGCGCCCGACAGCTCGCGCTCGAGCTGGGCGAGCCTGTCCTTGAAAAGTTGCTTGCTGCGGAAGAGGATATGGTAGGCCTTCTTGATGTTCGAGATCTGTTTCGTGGTCATGCCGTTGCGCCGGAGGCCGATAAGGTTGAGTCCCACCAGCGAGGCGTGATCGCCCTGGGCCATGCAGTAGGGCGCGAGGTCCTGCGCCAGCATCGAGCCGGCGCCTGTCATGGCAAGCGCGCCGATCCGCACGAACTGATGGATTCCGCAAAGCGCACCGAGGATCGCTCCGTCGTCGATCGTGACATGGCCCCCCAGGTGAGTGCCGTTGGCCATGATGATGTTGTTGCCGAGGATGCAGTCGTGGGCGATGTGAACGCCAACCATGATCAGGCAGTTCGAACCCACCACCGTGATGCTGCCGCCCCCGGTCGTGCCAGGATGTAGGGTCGCCGACTCGCGGATCACGGTGCCGTCGCCGATGCGGAGGACCGTCTTCTCACCCTGGTACTTGAGATCCTGGGGCGCCGGCCCGACCGAGGCGAAGGGAAAAATCTGGACGCTCGCGCCGATCTCCGTCCAGCCCTCCACCACGACGTGGCTGTGGATCACGGCGGCGTCGCCGATCTTCACGTTGGGCCCGACCGTGGAATAGGGGCCTATCTGCACGTTCTCGCCCAGCTGGGCTTTCGGATGGATGATGGCCGTGGAATGGATCTCGGTCATCTCTTCCCCTCCGGTTTCGAGCGGGTGGGGCTGAAGGTCCACTCACCCCGGGTCGTCAGGCCCGCGGTAATCATCGCCTCCGCCGCTTTTTCATTTCCCACCAGGGCCAGGCCATGGAACTTCCAGATCGGGTCGCGGCGCTGGACTATCCGGACCTCAATCCGCAGCGTGTCGCCGGGAACCACCGGCCGCCGAAAACGCGCCCGATCGATCCCCAGGAGAACCACAGCACCGGTGCTCAGCGCCTCGGGCGCAGTCAGGTGGCTGAGCACAGCCGCCGTCTGCGCCATGCACTCGATGATCGCGACGCCCGGCATGACAGGCTGGTCCGGGAAGTGCCCCTGAAGGAACGAATCTCCCGGCCGGACCGTCTTGATGCCGACCGCGTACTCGCCCGGCTTCACGTCCGTCACCATCTCGATCATGAGCGCGGGTGGGCGGTGCGGCAGCAGCTCGCAGATCCGTTCCTGATCCAGGGACGGGGGGATCGACATGGCTCTCCTAGTTCTTTTCCGTCACGGTTACAGGATTGGGTCGCGTGTTCATCTCCTGGATCACCTGGTCGGTGATATCGATCGACTGCGCCGCGTAGAGAACCGACTTCTTCTCGAGAACGAGCGTGTAGCCCCCACCCTTCCCCACCTTCTCGACTACCTGGAGCAACGTCCCCACGATCTTGTTCGTCAGCTCTGAGTCCTCCCGCCTGAGATCGTCCTGGGAGTCCTTCACGAGCCGCTGATAGTTGCGGTACTTGTCCCGGTAGCTAATTTCCTTTTCGCTGCGGGCGTCCCCGCTCAGCGTGGAGGCGGACTTCTCCAGATCATCGCGCATCCGGGTCAGCTGGCCTTCCTCGCCCTCGATGCGGCGGGTGAGGCTCTCGAGCTTCCGCGTGAACACGCCTTTCGCGGTCTTTCCGGCTTCGCACTCGGTGAACGCGCGCTCCATGTCCACATAGGCGACCTTCAGGTCTTCCGCCATCGCCGGCACGGCGAACGCCCCAATGAGCAATGCGACTGCAAGCGAATAGGTCAGGTGTCTGCCGAGCATGCTTCAGGCTCCCTGCCGTCCCGGGGACGGCTCTCTATAAACGGATTGGGTTGGGGTTTAGTCCTTCTAGAAGGGGCTGCCCACGCTGAACTCGAAAACGGAACTATCCTCTCCCTCTTCCTTGTCCAGCGGGACTCCCCACTCGAATCTTAACGGACCGAAGGGGGAGCGCCAGCGCACCCCCACGCCCGCGCCGGTCCGGAAATCGCTCGGGTTGATGGAGTCGCCCTCGGCGAAGGCCTGGCCGCTGTCGATGAAAAAGAGCCCGCCCAGGCCCGCCTTCCGACTGATGGGGAACTGGTACTCGAAATTGATGACCGCGTACTTGTTGCCGCCGATGACCTCCGACTCCTCGAAATCGACGATGCCGTTTCCGTTGGAGTCGAACGCAATATACTGAATGGTACCGTTGGGAATAGGGCTTCCGGCCCCCGCGCCGATGCCGCCCTCCACGTCCTCCAGCTCCACGCGCTGCATGATGGCCCGGCGCGGCCCGAGGGAGCGCGCCTCGAACCCGCGGACGGAATTCAGGCCGCCGAGGAAGAACCGCTCGGTGATCGGCAGCAGTTGGTCGCTGTCGAGAACCGAGAGGGGAAATGTCGTGTCCGGGTGGGACGAGTCCCCCACGGCCATCTTCACGTTCCCGGGAACCGCCACCGCCTCGCGCCCGCCGGAGCAGCAAATGGGAGGTTCGAAGCCGTCGGCGCCGACCGTCCCGAGGTTCGTAACCGGCTCGACGATACCGTAGTCGTCGAGCGTGTTCTTCGGGTCGGCCCCACCGGCGCGGACGTTCAGCGCGACCACGGAATCCCAGGGAAAGAGCTTGAAGGGCCACCACCAGGTCGCGCGCGCCTCGACCTTTGTGAATTCGTTGTCGCTGAGTCCACCCCCCGCCACTTCGAACCCCAGGCTGTAGAGCGAGCCCGCCGTCGGCTCGAGCCGGTCGTTTCGCGTGTCGCGGATAATCGAGGGAGTGAAGGCGCCGGTCGTGGCGCCGCCCCTCAGATCTTCCCGGATGAGCAGCGCCGTGGAGTCGAACCCGACCTGATCCACCTCGAGATTCTGGTAGCTGTAGCCGACAAAGACCCGCGTGTTGTCGAAGATCGGATAGCCGATGTTCGCGCTGGCGCCCGCCGCGCGGCGCTCGAAATCGTTGAAGTCGCGGCGATCAGCGAAGGCGCTCACGTTCCCGCCCCAGTTCGAGCCGAACAGGTACGGGTCGGACCAGCGGGCCGTGACGTCGGTCCGGCGTCCGCCGAAGTCCCCCGAGAGCCCGAGCTGCTGGCCGCGGCCGAAGAGGTTCTGCTGCTGGATCTGGGCGGCAAAAATGAACTCGTCGACCGAACTGAAGCCTGCGCCGAAGCTGAAGGAGCCCGTCGGGCGCTCCTTGACCCCGACGGTGAGATCGAGCTGGTTCTGCGTGGACCCCACCCGCGTGTTGACGGTCACGTCTTCGAAGAAGCCCGTGGCCTTCACGCGGTTCTTGGAGTACTCCACGGCCGAGGCGTTGTAGAGCTCGCCCTCGCTCACGGCCACCTGCCGCCGGATGACTGGGTCGCGCGTCTTGGTGTTGCCGACGATGTCGATGTCCTCGAAGTAAACGATGTTGCCCTTCTCGACGTCGTAGGTGATCTCGACCGACTGTTTCTCGTCGTCGACTTCAGTAAGCGGCGTCACATTGGCGTAGAAGAAACCCCGGTTCGAGTATCGCTCGGTCAGCCTGTCGATGTCGTTGGTCATGAGCTGCCGATTGAAGGTCTCACCCGTCTTGATCTGGAAGTCGTTGCGCACGGCGCCCTTGTCGAGAAACTCGTCCCCCTCGACGTCGACCTGGACGACCTTGTAGGGATCCCCCTCGGTGATATCGACTTTCACGAAGAGCCACTTCTGGTCGTGCGTCACGTCGGGCTCTCCAACCTGGGCACGCAGGTAGCCGTGATCGAGATAGTATTCCTGCACCTTCTGGATATCCTCGTAGAAGATCGGCTCGCGGTAGATTCCGCGATTGTTAATCTTGCTCATGATGGGCGAGATGAAGTCCCAGGTCTTGGTCTTCATCACGCCCTTGAGCTGCCGATCGCTGAACTTCTCGTTCCCGACGAATTCGACCGACTTCAGCTTGAGCTTGTTCCCTTCCTCCACGTCGAAGGTCACCGCCACGCTGTTTTCGTCGACCTGGAGGAGGCTGTACTTCACGCTGGCCAGGTAGTAGCCGCTCTGGGAGTAGTAGGACTGGAGCCGCTGCTGATTCTCGTAGAGCTTCTTGAAGTCGAGCGTCTCGTTCGGCTTGATCGTCAGAACCTCGTCGAGCTTGTCCTTCTTGGTATGGCGGTTCCCGGCGTAGTTGATCGAACGGATGATCGGATTCTCGGATACGATGAAGGTGATGGTCTTACCCTGCTCGGACCCGCGAACGTCAACCTGGACGTCCCGGAAGTAACCCAGCCGGTGAACGTTGCGGACATCATCCTGGAGCCCCTCTCGCGTGTAGGGATCGCCGGGTTGCATCACGATTCGGGAGCGGATCGTCTCCTCCTCGATACGCGAGTTGCCCGTGATGCGGACCTCGGCGACACGCTCGGCCTGGGGAACGCTCACCGAGGCCTTGGGCCCCTTGCCCGTCGTGATGCGGTAGGTGAGCACGCGCCCCTCCGGCGTGTCCGTGACCCGCACCTCGACGTCGCGGACGTTGCGCCTGGTCAGGAGGCGCCGGATGTCCTCCCCGAGCGAAGGCTCGGAGAACGTGGACCCGACGTGGCTCTCGAGAGAGAGCAGAATCTCGTCTTCCTCCCCTTCATCGGCCCCCTGGATCTGAATCTCGGAGATGAAGCTGAGGGTCTCCTTACCGGGCTCCGGCGCGGATGGCGGAGGCGCCGCCACGATGGACGCGACCTTGTCGGCTACCTCCTGGATTCGCGGGACGATGGCGTCGTCTCCGCGGGCGAGTGAGTAGACCCGGCCGGCGGTGGAGGCTGTGGCGACGCTCCAGACCTTCACATCGAGCGAGTAGCTGCTCCCCGCCTTCGTGATGCTCCCCAGCACGACGTAGTCGGCCTGGAGCTGCTGCCCCACCCCCTGGACCCGCTGCTCGGCGAGGGCCTTGCCGGCGGCGTCGCCCACGGCCTCGAGCACAAGAAACTTCTGGATGACCTGGATGCCGCCGTGCTGCTCGAGGCGGGAACTCAGGAGGTCCATGGCGGCCTCCTGCAGGTAGGTCATGCGCTCGGGCTCGCTCACCTCGAAGGGCAAGATCGCGAGTACGACCCGCGTCTCACGCGTCGGTGCGCTCGCGCCCTCGACCGCATGGGCCGGAGCAACGCCAAATAGCCCATGCGCCAGGATCAGGAAGAACCCGATCGCTGCCGCGATGGAACCAACCGCCCTTGATGGTGTCCCCGCCATCACACCCCGATCGTAAGAGCCTCTTCGGCCCGCGCTCCGCGCGGGGCCTCAAGGGTTCAGCTTGCCGTCCGAGAGATGAAGTTGGCGGCCCATCCCTGCCGCCATTTTCTCGTTGTGCGTCGCCATCAGGATGGTCAGCTTCTTCCTCAAATTGAGGCCGAGAATAAGATCCTGGATCGTTCCCGCTGTCCGGGGATCGAGATTTCCTGTCGGCTCATCCGCGAGCAGGACGCGCGGCTCGAGAACGAGCGCCCTGGCGATGGCCACCCGCTGGGCCTCGCCGCCGGACAGCTGCCCGACCCGATGCCCCCGGCGGTTCGACACCCCGACCTCTTCAAGAAGCGCCTCCGCGCGCTCCCGTGCCTCGCGGCGCGGCAGGCGGCGGATGAGCGCGGGCATCATGACGTTTTCGACCGCCGAGAACTCGGGCAACAGATGATGAAACTGAAATACGAAGCCGATCGTTTCGTTCCGAAATCTCGCCAGATCGGCGGAATTGAGCCCGAAGGGATCGCGGTCCTCGAATAGGACCCGCCCCGAGGTCGGCCGATCGATCGTCCCCAGAATATGAAGTAGCGTGGATTTCCCCACCCCCGAAACACCTACCACCGCCGCGGTCTCCCCCGGGAGAATGCTGAAGTGGAGATCGCTCAGCACCTCTAGCGTGGTCTCGCCCGTCTTGTAGGACTTGGAGAGCCCTTCGGCCCGGATCAAAGGGGTCAAATGATAACACAGCCTCCCTGACGGTCAAAAACTTCCTTCATTATTCGCTCCTTAACCCTTCCACGGGATCGACCCGGCTCGCCTGCCAGCTCGGGAAGACCGTGGCGATCACGCTCGCCGCGAGCGCCGACGCGAGAATGAGGGTGATCTGGGCATCCTCGATCTTCGCGGGGAGCTGGGAGAGGTTGTAAATGTCCGGCGGGAGCGGGTTGAAACCGACGATCTTCTCCACCCCCCGCTGCAACCTCTCGATGTTCGCCACGGTGTAGAGCCCGAGGCTGAGCCCGCTCGCGATTCCGCCGCCGCCGATGAGAAGCCCCTCGATCAGAAAGATGCGGCTGATGCCCCCATTCGTGGCGCCCATGGTCTTCAGGATGGCGATATCCTTGTGCTTCTCCATGACCATCATGACCAGGGTGCTGATGATGCCGAAGGCGGCCACGGCGACGATGAAGACCAGGATGATGGTCATCGTGACCTTTTCGGTGCGAAGCGCGCTGAAAAAGGTCGGGTTGAACTCGGTCCAGGCGCGGGCGTTGAAGGGGAATCCGAGCTCAGTCTCGAGGGCTCGCGCCACCTTCTCCGCCTCGAAGACCCCGGTGGTCTTGACCTCGATTCCCGAGGCGACCTTCCCCGTCGAGAGAAGCTCCTGGGAGCTGTCGAGTGAGAGGTAGGCCACCTGCGCGTCGAACTGGTAGAAGCCGGACTTGAACAGGCCGACGACCTGGAAGCGCTTGTACTTGGGCGAGGGGCCGGCCGGCGTGAGGCGGCCTCCGAAGGGGCTCACCATCACGAGCGTGTCCTGCAGCCGGACGTCGAGGAGTGAGGCCAGCTCCTCGCCGATGATGATTCCCGGGTAGCGCGTGGGCTCCCCCGGCTCTTCGCCCTCGGCGGGGGGAATCGGCGGAGGGTTGTCCAGCCACTCGAGCTTTCCCTCGCGGAGATCCACCTTGATGTTGGTCACGTCCGGCGCCCGCTCCGGGTCGATCCCCTTCAGCTCGACGCCGATGACCCCCGACTCCGAGCGAAGCATGACCTGCGAGAGCTGGAAGGGGGCGGCCCCCGTCACGCCGGGCGCCTTGTCGATTCGTGCGAGTACCTGATCGTACTGATCCATGGCGCCGTCGACGCGGGTCACGATCACGTGAGCGTTCGCGCCGATGATCTTGTCGCGCCACTGCTCCTCGAAACCGTTCATGACGGAGAGGACGGTGATCATCACCCACACGCCCAGCGCGACGCCGAGCAGCGTGATGGCGCTCGTGATCGAGATGAAGGTCTGTTTTCGCCGCGCGAAAAGGTACCGCATGGCGATGAACCACTCGTAGGGCATCAGGCGCTCTCCGAGCTCGGCGGCTCTCCGCCCTCTCCCGCCACACCCCTCCCGTGCTCCGGCCGGAGCTGCGGGAAGAGGATTACCTCGCGGATGGAATGACTGTTCGTCAGCAGCATGACCAGCCGGTCGATTCCGATCCCCTCGCCCGCCGTCGGCGGCATGCCGACCTCGAGCGTGCGGATGTAGTCCTCGTCGATCTCCCGGATGTCCATGTCGACGTCTGGATCGTCCGGATCCCGATTGTCAAGCTGCGACAGGAAGCGGCGGCGCTGCTCATCGGGATCATTCAGCTCGCTGAAGCCGTTGGCCACCTCGAGCGCGCCGATGAAGGCTTCGAATCGCTCCACGAGGGAGGGGTCGTCGTCCCGCGGCCGCGAAAGCGGGCTCACCTCGGTGGGGTAGTCGACGACGAAGGTAGGCTGCACGAGATGGGGCTCCACCAGGGCGTCGACGACCTTGGCCAGAATTCTGCCGAGGCTGTCGTCATCCTTCAGTTTGACGCCGAGGGCCCGGGCGGCCTCGAGGGCGCTGCCGCGATCGGCCAGCGCGTCGCCGGCGATGCCCGTATGCCGTGTGATGGCATCCCGGAGCGAGAGCCTCCCCCACGGCGGAGAGAGATCGATCGGTTGCCCCTGATATTCGATCTGCGCACTCCCGAGGATCTCCCGGGCGCACTCGCTCAGCATCTCCTCGGTGAGCGCCATCAGATCCTCGTGGGTGGCGTAGGCCTGGTAGAACTCCAGCATCGTGAACTCGGGGTTGTGGCGCGTCGAGAGCCCCTCGTTGCGGAAGTTCCGGTTGATCTCGAAGACGCGATCGAGCCCTCCGACCACCAGCCGCTTCAGATAGAGCTCGGGCGCGATGCGGAGGTAGAGATCCATGCCGAGGGCGTTGTGATGGGTCCGGAAGGGGCGGGCCGTCGCGCCCCCCGGGAGCGCCTGCATCATCGGGGTTTCAACCTCGAGAAACCCCCGGGATGACAGAAACTCGCGAATGAACTGGATGATCCGGGCGCGCTTGACGAAGATCTCGCGCACCCCGGGGTTGACCAGCAGATCGACCGCGCGCTCCCGGAAACGCGTCTCGACGTCCTTGAGCCCGTGCCACTTCTCGGGGAGCGGCCGGAGGGACTTTGCAAGAAGGACGATGTTTGTGACCTCGACGGACAGCTCCCCCGTGCGCGTGCGCAGAACGCCCCCCTCGGCCCCCACCAGGTCGCCGAGATCGAGGTGGGAGAGGGTCTCCGTCCCCGCCCCTTCGAGCTGATCCTTCCTGACGAAGAGCTGGATGCGGCCGGTCCGATCGTGGAGATCCGCGAAGGCGGTCTTCCCGTGGGCACGCAGCGCCATGATGCGTCCCGCCAGGCGGAACTGCTCGCCCACCTTGGCGAGATCCTCCGCCGGGGTGTCACCGAAGCGCTCGCGGATCGCGGCCGTAGTGGAGGTGACAACGAACCGGTTCGGATAGGCCGCTCCGCCCGCCGCGCGGACGGCCTCAAGATTCGTCCGGCGGTTCTGGATCAGCCGGTTCGACTCGTCGGCGGACGCCATGGGCATTGCTCTCCGGGGGGCTCTCCAGGGGGATGAAGCGGTGGGCGCAGCCCTATGGCGGGACGAGGTTCAGGGCTCCCGCCGCCCCCCGCGCGGGCCCTGATCGCCGAAATCCCTTGAGTTGGCGGGAGTCTAGCCCCGGCGGGGGCATGCGTCAAGCGAAAAGCCCGTAAAGACGGGGACTTTTGCGGGGTCAGGCGTGACTTATTGACTTGTTGCGCGCGCGGCCGGAACGATCCCGATTCGACTTCGTGAACTGCATGACGCCGTCGTTAACCGGGGCCTCGCGGAACAGCTTCTTGTCCTTCGAGTAAAGCTGGGGGTTGATCCAGGGGGCCCGGTCCCCCTGCTTCGGAAACAGATGGATCTTCCTTTGGATGTATCCGGGAGTGAAGCTGTCGATCCAGGGTCGCTCTGGCATCTCGTGGTCGGAGGGCCGGAGACGGGGCGTGCACTGGTCGGTCCCCGTCTCGCGCATGTGGTTCAGCAGGCGGCAGACATACTCACAGGTGAGCTCGGCGCGCAGCGTCCACGACGCGTTGATGTAGCCGAACGACGAGGCAAGATTGGGGACGTCGGAACTGGCGAAGCCTTTATAGGTCCAGGTCCTGGAGAAGTCGACAGGGTTTCCGTCGACCACGAATTCGGCCTCGCCGAGGGTCACCAGGTTCATGCCGGTTGCAGTGACGATGATGTGGGCGGGCAGCTCCTCTCCGGATTGAAGCATGATGCCGGTCTCGGTGAAGG
>JAUYMQ010000431.1 GCA_030698575.1 Deltaproteobacteria bacterium | reverse complement strand
CCTTCACGTCGGCGAAGAGCACTGTGACCTGCTTGCGCTCGCCCTCGAGGGCGCTCTTGCGGGTCAGAATCTTGTCGGCGAGATGCTTGGGCGTGTAGTCCCGTGGCGAAAAAGGGGACTGTCCCTCTCCCTGGGACTGTCCCAGGTTTTCGCCGGGAGCGCCGGAAAGAGGGACTGTCACACTTTCGAGCGACCGGCCGCAGCCTCCGCAGAATTTGTGATCAGGCGGGTTCTCCCGCCCGCAGGTCGGGCAGGCGAGTGCCAGCGGAGCGCCGCAGCCGCCGCAGAAGGCGTTGCCGGCCGGGTTGGATCGCTGGCAGTTGGGACAGTCCAAAGGATGAACCCCGCGCGTGTGAATGGCGTCGGGGCATCTTAACAAAGAACAGCGCAAAATTTGCCAGGGCGGCGGTGGCGGGAAACTACGGCTGGAGCTCGGAAGTCCTCTTTCCGGCCGGGCGCCCCGGGGGGAGGCCTTCGAGAAGGGCTCGCATCAGGCCGTTCACGGTCCGGAACCGCTGCCGGTCCGCCAGGATGGCGGCGGCGTCCTGGACGAAGGGGCCGGGCCGGAGATCGTCACCGCATGCGTCGATGAGCTGGCCCGCTCCGGCCGGGGTAGTCTCGAGATGGAACTGGAGGCCGATGACGCGGTCGCGGTAGACGAAACCCTGATTCTCGCACGCTTCGCTGCGCGCGATGCGGACTGCGCCTTCCGGGAGATCGAAGGTGTCGCCGTGCCAGTGGAAGGCTTCGAACCGCCCTGGAAACTCGCGGAAGAGGGGATCGTGCCGTGAAGCTTCCGTCATCTCGATCGGAAACCAGCCGATCTCCTTTTGAGCATTCGGGTAGACACGCGCGCCGAGCGCGCGCGCGATGAGCTGGGCGCCGAGGCAGAGTCCGAGAACGGCCCTCCCTTCCTCGATGGCGCGCGAGATCAGCTGCTTCTCGGCGGCGAGCCAGGGGTAGCGATCTTCCTCGTCCACGTTCATCGGACCGCCCATCACGATGAGCCAGTCGAAATCCGCCACGCCGGGAAGCTTCTCCCCGGCGAAGAGCCGGGTGAAACGCAGAAGGTGGCCCGTCTCGGAGGCCCAGGCCTCGATGCTGCCGAGCCCCTCGAAGGGGACGTGCTGGAGCCAGTGGATTCGCACTCGCTGATTCCTCACACTTGTGGACGGGCGCCCGGATGCACCCCCGCGAGATCTATCACGTTTACCCGAAACCGCGAACGGCGTCCCGTGGCTCAGGCAGCGGTCTTCGCCAGATCAGCGAGGTAGGCTTTCTCCGCTTCGAAGAAGGCAAGGGCGAGGGATGCGAGGGTTACGTAGTAGGGCGGAGGAGATTCACCGGACAGCTTCGACGTCATGCGCGGGAACCACGAAAGAACCGCTCGATCGAGGAAGTCGCGCTGGGCGCGGACGTAGTCACCGCAGGGAGCGCTCGCCCTCAGCGCTTCCGCCTGACGGAAAGTGAGGTAGTGGAGGAACTCCAGCGCGACCGTCAGGTGATCCGGAAGCTCCGGCCGCGGCTCGGGAAGGCCCAGCCCGAAGTGATCGTAGAAGCGCAGGCACTCCTCCATGACACCAAGACGGTCGCCGCGCCAGTTTCCGACGTAGAGCGGGCAGGGGGGTCCGCTTCCCGCCCCCACGTCGAATAGCCGGATGTACTCCGTCTCGAGAGTGTCCTCGCCCGTTCCGGCATCGGCGAGGGCCGGCGCATCAAACGGTATCGCAAGCGAGTAGGGGAGTCCTCCCGCCGTCTCCGCGAGGGCGGCCCTGACTTCCCCGGCGGAAACCGCCTTGCGGAGATCCGCGGAGGGAAAGCCGAAGGCGGTTGCGAGCAGGCGGTACAGCTCGCTACGACGTGCCGTTTGGGATTCAAATCCCTGGCGCAGGTCGGAGATCTCCGCGGCGGCCGCTGTCGTCATGGTCGTCTCTCCTTTCAAGATCAAGATACCGATTCCCCACCGTTCCGCTCCCGAAATTGGCTCAGGCCGGGTGAATGTCCACCGTCGTTCCCCGGGGGTGGAAGCCAGGGGCAGCGTAGTACATCCGGTAGTGGAGTTGCCCGTAGTCACCCACGAGGTGGATCGGCTTCCAGGGCGAGGCGATGGGCTCATGCGGCCCGTGCCAGCCGGCGAACTGATAGGGCTCCCAGGCGTGGTAGATGAACAGCTGCCCTGGGCGGATGGCCGGCGAGAGCTTGACCCTGATCTCGAATGCGCCGATGTCGTTGGCGACGCGCGCCCGGCCGTGCTCCCCGATACCGCGTTTGGCGGCGTCGCCGGGATTCATATAGATCACCGGCTCGCCGCGCTGCAACCTCAGCATGTGCCGCTGGTCCCGCCACATGGTGTGAACGCTCCAGCGCGTGTGCCCGCCGCTCAAGATGAAGGGATGGGCGCCGCCGGTCGGGGGCGCGGGCTTGGCCGTCGGCAGCGCCTCGCCCGCCCGCATGTACCAGGGGTGATCGATGTAGAACTGCTGCCGCCCGGTCAGCGTGGGCCAGGGCTCCTTTTCCGCCACGAACCACTGGGAGGGGGCGACCGGCCCCGGGCCGCTGACGGTCGTGCCGATGGCGTTCACCGGGGCGTAGGGCCCCGCGCTCTTGATGGGAACGGCGCGACGCTTCCGCGCTTCCTCCCAGGTGAGCCCCGCCGTGACGTCCGAACGATCGAGAATGTACTGCATGCCGGAGACCGGGTCGCCTTCCTTGAAGCGACCGTTCTCGCTCCACTGGTCGTAGACCCGGCCGAGATCGCAGGGCTCGCCCTGGGGCGCCTCGAGCGGCTTCAAGCCGGCGGCCTGGGCGCGATTCTGGATGCGCTTGGCCAGCGACGCCACGATGTCCCACTCGTCCCTCGACTCGTGCAACGGTTTCACCGCCTGGTCGCCGAAGATCACGTAGGGCACGTAGCTCATGGTGTACTTGATCCCGATCTTCTCGTAGTAGCCGGCGGCGGGAAGGACGAGATCGGAGAGCAGGGTCGTGGTCGACATGCGGAAGTTCACCGACGCGATGAGATCGAACTTGGGCCAGAGCGTTTCCTTGATCACCTGTGGCGCGGGCCAGCGTCGGAGCGGGTTGGGACCTGTAAAGATGAAGACCTTCGGGTCCTTGCCGGGGGCGGGGAAGACGGGCATCCATCCTTTGTCGAGCGCCGTCGCGACGGCCTTGTCCAGCGAAACGCCCTGTGTCGGATCGCCCAGCTCGGGCTTGCCGGCGACCTTGTCGAGCCCGCCGTGGACGTAGAGCCAGAGGGACGAGGGCGTCAGCATGCGCGTGCGCGTTTCCTTCGTGTAGAACTCCTCGGCGACGCGCACAGGCGGCCTGCCGATAATCTTCATGGCCCACTTCTCGAAAAGCCCCTGTTCCTTGGCGGCGGCGAACTCCTCGAAACCCGCGAGAGACCACCATGCGGCCGTCCGCAACCCACCGCCCGGCTTTCCCTGGTTTCCCGTAAGCGCCATCAGGAGAATCATCGCGCGCATGGCGAGGTCGCTGTGGTAGTGCTTGCAGGCCCCCCAGGATGCGATGATCATCGACGCGGGCGCGCGGGCCATGTCGCGCGCCAGCTTCCGGATGACTTGCGGTGAAACTCCCGTCTCTGCTGCCGCCTGCTCGGGCGCGTGGCGCTCCAGCTCCTTCCGGAGCAGATCGAGGACCGGCACCACGCCCACCGCGCGGCCGTCCGCCAGCCGCGCCTCCCGCCGTCCCGAGAGCGCGGGGCGCCACGCCTTCAGCGCCAGCTTCCCGCGCGGCCTTCCCTGCGTGCCGGGGGCTTCCACGATCTCGCCGGAAACCTCGTCGAAGAAGTAGAAGCGATCCTCGGCGCCGCCCGCTTTGCGATCCGCTTCGCGGAGGAATCGGCCGGTGTCCTCCCGCACGAGAAACGCGAGATCGGTCTGCTCGCGGATGTAGTCCTCGTCGTGAAGCCCTTCGGCGAGAATCACGCCTGCACAGGCCATGGCCAGGGCCGCGTCGGCGCCCGGCGAAACGGGCACCCAGAGGTCGGAATGAATGGCGCTCTGGCTGTAGTCCGGCGCGACGATCACCAGCTGCGCGCCGCGGTACCGGGCCTCGTGGAGGAAGTGGGCCTCGGGGATGCGCGTCACGACCGGGTTGCCGGCCCAGACGACGATGTAGTCGCTCCGGAACCAGTCGTCGCTCGTCCCCTCCACGTTGAACATTCCCCAGGTCTGCACCGCGCCCATGGGCATGTCGCCGACGCCGGCCCAGGAGTCGAGCATGGTCGATCGGAGGAGCGAGAAGAGCCGCAGCTCCGCGCCCGTGCCGGGCCCGAAATCGATGTTCGTGGTGCCGTGGTCGTAGACGATCGACTCGGGGCCGTGCTCGACCGCGTTGCTGACGATTGCATCGGCCAGGCGGTCGAGCGCCTCGTCCCAGCTGATGCGCTTCCACTTGCCGGCCCCGCGCTCGCCCACGCGCATCAGGGGATACTTGATCCGGCTGGGCGCGTACATCAGCTCGCTGTAGCAAGCCCCCTTGTTGCACCCCCGGGGGTTGAAGTCCGGCACGTCCGGTGCCGACTGGTCGTAGATCGCCGCCTGCTCCTCACGGAGGACCACGTCGTCCTTCACGTAGAGATCGAAGGCGCAGGCCGAGATGCAGTTCACACGCAGGTGGGTGCCGGCTGCGACGCGATCCCAGCGCCACTGGCTGCGGTAGAGATCTTCGAAGCTGGTGTATGCGTTGGAAGGAGCGGCTGCGGAAGCGGCCGCGACGCCGCCGGGCGCCGGTCTGTGCCTCAACTGCCCGAGGGTGAGCGAGAGCGTGGCGGTGCCGGCCGTGATGAGAAACGCCCGGCGCGTCAGGGCCGGAAGGGCCATGGGGATGCCTCCGGGGAGTGCGAAACGGTCACGTCCAGATGATCTTCGCCGGGTCCTTGTCGAAGGGCTTGAACATGTCGGTCCACTTGTAGGCGATGAGCAGATCCATCAGCTCCGACTTCGCCCCGCCCCGTGTCTTGGCCATCTCGGCCTTGAGGGTCTCGAGCGCGCCGTCGACCGCGGGTCCGAACAGCGAGTGGAGATACTCCGTCGGGATCCGCGGATTGGTCTCGTCGATGTTCCCCTCGGCGTCGAACTGCGGCGGGGCGATGGGCGGCACGTAGAAGACGTTGGGCTCCGTGCCGAACTCCGGGTGGAGCGGGATCGCCACCTTCCACGTCTTTACCAGCTTGTGGATCGGGCCGGCCGGATCATCGAGATATCCCACGAAGCGCACGCGGCCCGGGCACTGCCGTGCGCATGCCGGGGCCACGCCCTTTTCGATCCGGGGGAAGCAGAAGATGCACTTCTGCGCGACCTTCGTGCTCTCGTTGAAGTAGATCTTCTTGTAGGGGCAGGCCTCCATGCAGAAGCGGTAGCCGCGGCAGCGCTCCTCGTCGATGAGCACGACGCCGTCGTCCTCGCGCTTGATGATGGCTTTGCGGGGGCACGACTCGAGGCACGCGGGGTGGGTGCAGTGGTTGCAGATCCGCGGCAGGTAGAAGTAGTAGCTGTTCGGATACACTCCCGCGCCCTGGTCCTCGTCCCAGTTAGGTCCCCAGTCCGGCTCTTCGCCGACGACCTTCAGATGGACGCTGTCACCCTTGCCTTTGTAGAAGACCTCGTCGTAGTTGAACTCCCAGGCTTCGCCGAAGTCCTTGCGGGAGGGGAGCTTGCCGGGCCGGACCTTCCCGTCGCGGTACCCGCCGCCCATCTCCTCCCAGTTTCTCGGCGTGCCGCCCCCGGGCTGAGTGTTCACGGTGTTCCACCACATGTACTCCATGCCTTCCTCGCGGGTCCAGAGCCGCTTGCAGGCAATCGTGCAGGTGTGGCAACCGAGACACTTGTTGAGATCCATGACCATCGCCAGTTGCCGCTTCGCCGTCGTGACGCTCATCGTCTACCCCCTTTTCCTCAGCCTGCGATCTTGAGGGTGTGCCAGGCCTCGGAGTAGGCCTTGATACCCGCCCGCTCGTTCTTGGAGCCGTTCCAGATCGCCACTCCGAACTTGGTCTCCGCACCTGGCCCCAGCTGTACGCCGCCCCCCGCGGCCTCGGGCACGCTGAGAGGCCGCGAGAATACGACGGACCAGCGGCCTTCATTCAAGACGCCCTTGCAGCGGACCGTGCTCGGGGCGGTCGCGAAGGAAGTGCCGATGCCGCTCGCGATCACGTTTCGGCCGGCTTCGCCCTCCTGGTTGGCCCGCCAGAGCCATGCGTTGATCGGGGCGTCCGGGCTGCCCATCGTGATGATTGGCGCGTCGCCGAGCAGCGGGAACGCGAGGGACGCGCCGTCCGCGAAGCCCTCGGTGCCCCGCGGCTGGTGATCGTCCGTTCCGTCGGACCAGGTGAGGTGAATGAAGATCGCCTGGCCGTCGGTCAGTGCGCGGACCTCGACCTGGGCGGTCTCGCCGTAGGGCACCCCTTCATAGCGGGCCTGGATGTAAGGGGTCGGCTGGAGCCCGATCGGTGTGGGCCCGAGCGCAACCCGCTCGGCGGGCGCTCCCAGCCAGGTCGCGGCCGTGGGCTCCATCAGATCAGGTGCGCTGCTCTTC
>JAUYMQ010000417.1 GCA_030698575.1 Deltaproteobacteria bacterium | reverse complement strand
CGCGCGATGTCGACGTCCTCGCGGAACTCGGCGCGCTTCTCCTCGATGTACTTCGGTCGGTCCTTCTCGGGAAGCTCGGCGATCTTGTTGGCGTAGACGGCGTTCACCGCCGCCTCGGGGCCCATAACGGCGATCATGGCGTTCGGCAGCGCGAGCGTCACGTCGGTCTCGAAGCCCGGGCCGCTCATGGCGTAGAGGCCCGCGCCGTAGGCCTTCCTGAGTATCACGCTGATGCGCGGCACGGTCGACTCCGACACGCTCGCGATCATCTTGGCGCCATGCCGGATGATCCCCTGGCGTTCGACCTTCGTGCCGATCATGAATCCCGGCACGTCGGCGAGGAAGACGAGCGGGATGTTGAAGGCGTCACAGAGCCAGATGAACCGCGCGCCCTTGTCGGCCGAGTCGACGAACAGCACGCCCCCCTTGACCGCAGGCTGGCTCGCCACGATGCCGACCGGACGGCCCTCGATGCGGGCGAAGCCGGTGAGCAGCTCGCCCGCGAAGAGCGACTTTATCTCGACCCACGAGCCGCCATCGATGAGCCGCGCCAGCACCAGGTGCATGTCGAAGGGGACGTTCTGGTTCTTGGGGATCAGATCCTCGAGTCCCGCCTCGGTGTCGGCGGGCGGTGCGGCCGCCGCCAGCGGCGCCTCCTGTCCGCAGTTCGTCGGCAAGTACGCCAGGTAGTGCTTGCAGTACTCGATGGCCGCTTCCTCGGTCGGCACCAGCACGTCGCCGCAGCCCGACACGCTGCAGTGCATGCGCGCGCCACCCATCTGCTCAAGCGTGACCTTCTCGCCGATGACCATCTCGGCCATGCGCGGCGAGCCGAGGTACATGCTCGCGTTCTTCTCGACCATGACCACGATGTCGCAGAAGGCCGGAATGTAGGCGCCGCCGGCAGCGCTCGGCCCGAACAGGAGGCAGACCTGCGGGACACGGCCCGAAAGCTTCGTCTGATTGTAGAAGATCTTCCCGGCGCCACGGCGCCCGGGGAACATGTCGATCTGATCGGTGATGCGCGCGCCGGCCGAATCCACCAGATAGAGGATCGGGATGCCCAGCCGCAGCGCCGTCTCCTGGATGCGAATAATCTTCTCGACCGTGCGCCTCCCCCAGCTCCCCGCCTTGATCGTCGAGTCGTTCGCCATGACGGCCACGGGGCGCCCGGCGATCTTTCCGATCACTGTCACCACGCCGTCGGCCGGGAATGCGTCGTCGGAGACGTGGGCCAGGAGGCCGTCCTCGACCGTCTCGAAGCCCGCGTCGAGCAGCCGCGCGAGCCGGTCGCGCACGAAGAGCTTGCCGCTCTCCTTCGCCTTCTCGTGGTACTTGGGCGCCCCACCCTTCTTGATGCGCCCTATCTGCTTTTCAAGTTCTGAATCGTCACGCATTTACGGTTGCTCCGGTTTAATGCTGTCATTGCGAGGAGCGAAGCGACGAAGCAATCTCCCGGCTAATGCCTCCCGCGCCGAGTGCGCGGGGGATTGCTTCGGCCCCCTTCGGGGGCCTCGCAATGATATGCGCGTTCTGCGCGCCCTGCCCTACTCTTCCGGCTTCGACTCCAGCCCCTTGGGCCAGCGCGGGGGCTGGTCGCTCCCCTCGGCCGGAGTGTACTCCAGCGCGCCACCCTTGGGCACCAGCGCGGTCTGGGGGTGGTGGTCGCGATGGATCTCCCCCATGTAGAGGTTCACGCTGCCGTCGGAATCAATCTTGACGTTCACCAGCTCGCACCGCGCACCCGTCCGCCGAAAGACCGACTCCAATTTGTTCGGCCAGTGCACCTTGAACCCCTGCAGGACCTCCTGCTTGTCGAAGAGCAGCTCGAGCAGCGCCTTCAGTTCAATTTCATAGGGCACGCACTTTCCCCGGAGCTTCGCGTATTCCTTCCGCGCCCTCGTTTCGAGCTTCATGAAGGCGTGAAAGTAGGCGTAGGCCCGCGTGAAGATCTCGGCAAGCCATTCGGCGGGCATCGTGTTCTCGCCGGCCTCGTCGCCGGCCCTGGCGCGGGGTCCCCGGGGCATCAGTAGCTCGCCGCCGCGCAGCACGAAGCCCGACTCGTGGACCGCGCGCAAAAGATCGGGCTGGTAGAAGGCGTCGAAGGCGCGCCCGACGCGCGGGTGACCGGCCACCTCGGCCATGCGCTTGATCTCGTCGATCTTCTGGTGGGTGCCGACCGCCGAGCCCATCCAGCGCGAGCGCCGCCGCTCCTTCCCGCCCGGCCGCCGAGGCACCAGGTGAAAGAATGGATCGTCGACGTAGGGCATCCCCGCGCGCACGCGCAGGAGGTTGGCGATGGTGTGATAGGGCGCCGCCATCTCCATGAGATGTGAGTAATAGAGCAGCGCCAGCCTGACCCGCGTGCGCCCCGCGTTGGCGAGCCGCTTTTTTGGCAGCTCCATGCCCGAGAGCGCGCTCAGATCGGTCACGAACTCCCGCGACTCTTGCAGCGGATCCCAGCCGATGGATTCGTCCGTTCCCACCTGGAGCAGCGTGCAAACGAACTCGAAGGCCTCGATACCCTTCATCTCGAAGAGCGGTTCGAGGATGTCGTGGTACTGGGCGACTATCTGTTCGGGGTCGAGCAATCCCGTCATGGGGGGTCGGATCCTCAGCCGTGAATGGGTGGCACGCCGCGGGGGCCTTCCGAGGCGGCGAGCATGTGGCTCGGGAGCGGTCGGCCCACAAGCTGGCGCGCCAGCCGCGCCGCCTCGATGAGCTTCTCGTAATCGATATCGGTCTCGACGCCCATTCCGTGAAGGAGCTGCACGAGATCCTCCGTGGGGAGATTGCCCGAGGCGCCGGGCGCGTAGGGGCAGCCGCCAAGCCCGCCAATGGCGGCGTCGAAGGTCGTGACGCCCATCTCGAGGCCGACGA
>JAUYMQ010000403.1 GCA_030698575.1 Deltaproteobacteria bacterium | reverse complement strand
GTTTGCGGGAAGCCGTGCAGGAGGAGTACGGGGTCGCCTTCGCCAGCCGTGACGTAGTGAATGCGCAGCCCGCGGACCGTGGCGTACTCGTGCTTCAGGAGTGGGAGTTCCATGGAGGGCGCACTCCGGCGTGCGAGGTGGGGACGCGGGTATGATACGCAACGCGGTCCCCGGGGGCAATCCAGGCGTCGGGCGCCCGGCCCTGTCGTTGCGAGGAGCGAAGCGACGAAGCAATTCCCCGGCGGCCCTCCTCGCAATGACATGCGGGGAGGCGCTTGATCCGCCGAGGGGCGCTCCCTAGAATGACGCTCCGTTGCTTGCCACCGAGGAGGAATCATGAAGGCGGTGCTCTGGAAGGGCCCTGACTCGCTCGCCGTCGAAGACGTGGCCGATCTGCGTCCCGAGCCGGGCGAGATGCTGCTCGAAGTCAAGAACTGCGGCATCTGCGGCAGTGATCTGCACGCCGCAAAACTCGGCCTGACGCTGGTCCCCGACTGCATCATGGGGCACGAGTTCTCGGGCGTCATCGCGGAGCTGGGGCAGGGCGTCACCGGATGGCGGGTCGGCGAGCGCGTGGCGCCGCTACCGCTCCACTCCTGCGGCGGGTGCGAGCGCTGCAAGGCTGGCGAGGTGACCTTTTGCACCCGCGGTGCCCGGGCGATCGGCTGGGGCGATATCCCGGGCGCCTACGCGGAATATGCGCGCGTCTCTCCGCAGGATCTGGTGCGTCTCCCCGAGAATGTGAGCTTCCGCCAGGGCGCGCTGGTCGAGCCGCTGGCGGTGGGCCTTCACGCCGTGCGGCAGGCCCGCATGCAGGCGGGAGCCGGCGTGGTCGTCATGGGCGGCGGGCCCATCGGACAGGTTTGCACCCTCTGGGCGAAGCGTGAGGGAGCGGGTTGCGTCGTTGTCTCGGATCCCGCCGAGGGGCGGCGAAAGTTAGCCGAACGCCTCGGCGCCGACCTGGTCGTCGATCCTGGCAAGCAGGATCCCCGCTCGTCGTTGTTCGACGCCTGCGGGCGCGAGCCCGACGTGATCTTCGAATGTGTTGGAGTGCCGGGGACGATCAACGAGGCAGTCCAGATGGCGGGAATCCAGGGGCGCGTCGTGGTCGTGGGCGTCTGCATGGAGCCCGACACGCTCATGCCCGTCATCGGCATCATGAAGGAAGTGGAGTTGAAGTTCGTGCTTGCCTACACGAAAGGCGAGTTCCAGGAGGTCGTCGACGCGCTGGCCGGCGGCGGCCTCAATGCCGATGCGATGATCACCGACGTCATCGGAGTGGAGGGTGTGCCCGACGCCTTCAAGGCGCTCGCGATCCCGAACACGCAATCGAAGGTCATGGTGGAGTTCTGAGAGAAGCGCTACTCGTACAGCTTCACCACCCGCACGCTGCCATCGGGGACGGCCTGGAGGCAGAGGTCGCAGAGCGTGCACTCGTCGAGGTTGTCCTCCTCGATCTTCAATTTACTGCTGGTGTCTAGCGCGAAGATGTTCACGGGGCAGACCTCGACCAGTTTCTTCGCCAAGGCTGCGTCGGACGCCGTCTTCGGATCGACCTCGACCCGGATGAACATCGCCATCAGTTAATCTCCGCTAAACGTTTCTTGACCAGATCCGGAATCTGCGAGATCTCCTCCGCCACCGTGATCCCCGCGTCCTCCATGCGCCTGATCTTCTCGGCCGTGGTGTCGGCCTTCCCCTCGACGATCGTGCCGGCGTGGCCAAAGCGCATGCCCGGCATCTCGTCCATGAAGCGTCCCGCCATGAAAGCCACCACGGGAAGGCGCGAGTTGTTCTCCTTTACCCAGGTCGCGAGCTGCGCCTCCATCTGGCCGCCGGGCTCGCTGTAGATCACGATCGCCTTCGTTTGGGCGTCGGCCTCGTAGAGCGGCATGAGGTCGGCGTAGGCCGAGCCGATGATGGCGTCGCCGCCGATCGACACGGCGGTGCTCTGTCCGAGGCCGGCGGCGGTGAGGGTGCTCGAGATCTCGGTGGTCATGCCGCCGGATCGGCTCATGACGCCGATGGGCCCTTTCTTGAAGGCCTTCTTCACGTCGTCGGCGCGGCCGCCCAGCGCCCCCATCTTCGCCTCGCCGGGCGAGAGGATGCCGAGGCAGTTGGGCCCGATGACACGCGCTCCGCGCATGTCGGCCAGTTCAACGAGCTGCGCCACCTCGCGGCGGGGAATTCGCTCGGTCACGATCACGATAATCTTGATGCCGGCCTCGATGGCCTCGAAGGCCGCGTCGCGCACGAAGGGCGCCGGCACGGCGATGACGGTGCCGTCGACGCGCGTCTTGCTGGTGATTTCCTTCACCGTGTCGTAGACAGGCACGCCGTAAACATCGCGCCCCTTCCGGCCCGGGGTCACGCCACCCACGACCTTCGAGCCGTAGTCGAGGGCCTCGCGCGTGGTGTTCACGGCCTCACGGCCGGTGATGCCCTGGATGATGAAGGTCGAGTCCTTCGTGATGAGGATTGACATCGCTCAGAGCTCCTTCATCTTGGCGACGGCGCGGCGCGCGGCCTCGTGCATTGAGACAGTGCGGTCGCAGTACTCCACGCCGTATTTCTTCAGGATCTTGAACCCCTCGTCCTCCCAAGAGCCCGGGATGCGGAAGATGGCGATCTTCTCAGCCGGGTCGTGCCCCGACTCGACAACGCCCTTGATGACGCCGCGGGCCACGATGTCGACCCGGGTGTTCGAAACGACGTTCATCATGACGGCGATCTTCTTCACGCCGGGCTTCGAGAGGATGAGCTTGGTCAGCTCGCAGGCCTTCTTGACGCTGGGATTGCCGCCGATTTCGCAGTAGTTCGCCGCCCGCCCGCCGTGCTTCCTGACGGCGTCAAAGAGTGTGAGGCTCCCGCCGCCCGCGCCGATCACCAGCCCGAGATCGCCCTCGAACTCGACCACGCGTCCCGCCACGCCGCGGTGGTCCGCCGCGTCGACCTCGGCCCCCTTGATCTCGAAGGGGGTCGGCGGGCGCGCCTGGCGCGTCTCGCTCTTGTCGATCCCCAGCTCGTCGAGGATCTTCGCCTGCCGGTCCCGCGCCTCCTCCTCCATGTCGACGTGGCCGTCGAGGCAGACGAAGCGGGTCTTTCCCCCCTCTTCGATGAGGCCCAGCGGATTGATCTCGGCGAGCGTCAGGTCGTAAGTCGTGAAAAGCCGTGCCAGGTTGGCCACGATGCGCGAGATGGCGTTCAGCTCGCTGCCGCTGACGCCGACCTTGGAGACCGCTTCCTTGGCGATGTAGTCGGTGAACGGGACGATGTTCGAGAAGTGGGTCTTCGAGATGTGCTCGGGATGGGTCTCGGCGACTTCCTCGATGTCGATGCCGCCCATGTCGCTGAAGATGATGACCGGCTTCTTGGCCACGCCGTCCCAGGTGACCCCCGCGTAGTACTCCTTCTTGACGGGGGCCTTCTGCTCGACGAGTAAGCAGACAGGCTTGAGGCCCTTGATCTCGAGCTTGAGTATCGCCTCGGCGTGCTTCGCGGCCTCGCCGGGGGTGTCGGCGAACTTCACGCCGCCGGCCTTCATGCGGCCGCCGGAGAGCACCTGCGACTTGAGCACCACGGGCACGCCGAAGTCGAACGCAGCGCCCGCGGCGGCGTCCGCGTCGGTCACGAACTTGCTCTTCGGCAGCGGCACGCCGTGCCGCGCGAGCAACTGCTT
>JAUYMQ010000390.1 GCA_030698575.1 Deltaproteobacteria bacterium | reverse complement strand
GCCTGCAACTTCCGGTGCTCCTTCTGCCCCCTCGTGAGCCTCGAACGCCCCCTGCTCACGATGCCACGCGAGATGGTGCTGGACCTCATCGGGCAGATCAGCCGCGACGCGCTCGCCGAATCGATCAGCTTTCACGTCATGGGCGAGCCGACGCTGCACAAGCACCTCGTGGAGTTCTGCCGCGTCGCGACGGAGTCCGGCCTCGATGTATCCCTCGTTACAAACGGCAGCCGCCTCTCCCCGGCGATGAGCGCCGCGCTGCTCGACACCGGTCTCCGGAAGATATCGGTCAGCCTGCGCAGCCCGAATGATGAGTACTACTCGGAGATCTTCAAGGCGTCGAAGACGCTTGACTACGAGAGCTATCTCAAGCAGGTGCGCTCCCTCATCTCCGATTCCTGCGCGCGGGGTCCGGATCATCCCACGGCAGTCGTCGTCCGCCTGTTCGTGGATCGATTCAGGGACAAACTGCGGGAGAAGGTACCGCACCAGGGGGCGCTCTACAGCACGGAGGCCGTGATGGCGCGGTTGCGCGCCTGGGGAGAGGAATTTTCCGGCATGTCCGCCGAGGCGCTGCGGGAGGCTTACCCCGACCGCTTCAGGGGCAGCGACCGCATTCCCCTGACCCCGGGGGCGAGCATCCTGACCGGGCAGATCATGCGATGGTGGCAACAGGAAGCCGACCAGGTCGAGACAAAATATCCCGCGCGCATTTCCTACTGCGGCGGCTACAACGAGCAGTTCGCCGTTCTGGCGGACGGCCGGGTGACTGCGTGCTGCCTGGACGCCGAGGGGAGGACCTCGCTTGGAAACGTGAAGGATCTTCCGCTGAAGGAGATTCTGGGAGCGACGCCGGTCTCGGACTTCGTCGGCTCCTTCAAGTCGCTTCGTCCCCCGACCAGGACCTGCGCAAAGTGCCTGGGGGGGAACACGCTGGTCGAATCGATTGGCCGGCAGGCGCTGAACGTCTACCGCCGGGTCGTGAACCCGGGGCAGGCTTGAAAGGAAAGCCTGACCCCCGGGCGCGGATCTTCGCCGTGGTTCGGCGCATCCCCGCCGGGCGTGGGGAGGCCTACGGGTCCGGGTACCGGATGAGGCGCATGCGGATGTCCGCTGCGCGGATCTTCGCGCGCTCTTCTGGTGTGTATCCCTCGTACTGATAGGGGAGGAACCCCAGCGGGTGCGGCGCCTCGAGGACGATTTTGTGTGGCTGGAGAGACAGCTTCTTCGGCACCGGATAGATGTACCCAGCATACACGAGATCATAGTTGCCCTCCGGCCGCTGGGCCACGATCGCTTCCGCGCGCGCTTTGAAATTCGCAGGAAAAATCTGTGTCAGCGGATGTTGGAAATTGACACCCGCCTGGATGAGGATCAGAACGTAAATGGCGGCGAGCGGTTTCCGGCCGAACGCGGGCGATCGCGCGAGCCGCTCCAGCGCATGCGCCGTCAGCAGGCAGAAGAACGGCACGCACTGTCGCACGAGCCGCCCGTAAACGACGAACTTTTCGAGGCCGACCGAGAAAAGGACGAGCGTTCCGTAGACGAAGAGAACCCCCGCCAACCCAATTGCCGCCGACGTGGGCAGGGCGCCCCTTCGCGCCTCCCAAAGGCAGTACGCCAGCGCCGCGACCCAGAGAACGAACAGGAAATGCTCCGCGTACCAGAGATATTCGACCGGCAGGCGCCATCCCTCCGCGTACACGCCCTGCGTGATGCTGTGCGTGAACCAGATGAACTGCAGGAAGAGATTTCCGCCGAAGAGGGCGTCCAGCAGGGTGATGGCGGCGAACGGCGCCACGAGGCAACTCCCCGAGAGAACGGCACGCCGGATGACCGCTCTTGCCTCCCGGGACGCAAAAAAGGCGTGCACCAGGAGCGCGAAGCCGGCGAGCGTCCAGTAGCCCGGATAGATCAGGAAAGAGGCCGACGACAGCAGTCCGCATGTGCATGAGTCCCTGTTGCTCGGCGATTCTCTGAGCGCCACAAGGAGAGCCAGAAGCCCGAAGGTCACGGAGAGGTCGTATGGTAGGAGGTGCCGCGCGTAGTAGAAGAACGTCGTGGAAGCGGACAGTAGAAAGGCAGCGGCGAGGGCCTCACGCCGGGCCGCGCCCGCTCTCAGGGCGATCTTCCAGACGAGCCAGATGTTGAGCACGCCGAAAAGGGTGAAAAGCAGTGCGGGAGTCTTCGGGCTCGGCCAGACGGCCTTGGCGATGGCCGCCGGAATGGCGAAGACTACGGTGTTTCCGAAATGATCCGCGTAGCGCAGCTGGTCGAGGAAGCCGCCCGGATCTCCGGAGAGCGCGGCATCGGCCGCGATGCGGGCCCGCGTATACTGCGACTCGTCGGGAAGATAGAGCGTGCCGCCCGCGAGAACGAGGAACACACGCAGGCAGAGCGATACCCCCAGTATCAGGAACAGCGTCCTTGCGGCCCTATGGCCCGTGAAGTCATCCATCATGCATCCTTTTTACGCTTCCCTCGATCTCGGCGCACAGCAGGTAGGTCGCCCGTCCGAGCCAGTCGTAAGTGGATCGGATCTGCTGGGTCGATAGGATGTTAATCAGGGACATTAGGGCGCACAAGAGCACCATCCCTCGGGCGAACCGGCGGCTGGCGACGAACGGATCGGCGAGCTGGCCCCAGCAGAGCGCGACCCACACGCCGATGTCCGTGAAATAGCGCCACCCGCTCACGCCGCTGAGGGAGTAGGGGAGCGCCGCCGCCAGGCCGGCGAGAACGGTGAAGGTGAGGCGGCGCATCCTGTTGTTGCGTGGGGCCCGATCTCCCACGAACTCGCGACCGAACGCAATGGGTTCAGGCTTGACTTAGCTGACTTTCGGAGGAACGCGTGAGCCAGAGTCGGGGGCAGCGGACAGCGAAAAGTCGAAAAACGAAAAAAGAAAAGCCTGACCCCCGGGCGCGGACCTTCGCCGTGGTGCGGCGCATCCCCGCCGGGTGCGTGGCGACCTACGGGCAGGTGGCCCGGCTGGCGGGCATTCCGGGGCACGCCCGGCAGGTGGGCTATGCGTTGCACGCGCTGGGGCGGGTAAGCAGCGCCCCCTGGCACCGCGTCATCAACCACAAGGGGTGCATCAGCCCGCGCTCGTCACCCGGTCCCGAGATCATCCAGCGGACTCGCCTCGAGCGAGAAGGGGTGGTCTTCGACGCGCGGGGGCGGGTGAGCCTGGCGTGCTACGGCTGGCGTCCGTCCACCCGGGAGGCTTCCGGGCCGGCCGGGGCCCGGTCCCGCTGCTGATGTTCGCGACCGGGATTCCAGGAGTCAAACAAGTCAAGCCCGGCCCTATTCGGGGGGGAAGCGGAGCTCGACGATAGGCGGGTTTCCAGTCGAAACGAGCGAGATGACCACGTTGTAGCGTCCGGGGACGAAGTTGCGGGCCGAGGCGGGGTCGATCTGGAAGAAGAGCATCCCGCGCAGTGTCGCGTTCGGGATGATTGGCTTGTCAGGAAGGGCCTGCCACTCGAAATCCTCGCGCAGCTGATTGTTCGTCTTGTTGATCTGGTGCTTGTGGTACAGATACCCGAATAGTCCCCCCGTGCGCATCCACAGCTGTGCTTTCCAGAAGCCCGTCCGCTGCGTCCTGAGAATTACGACTTCCACGGGAACGAGCCCGTAGGAAAGGTTTCCGTCGACGATCCGTGTCCGGAGATAGTCGAGGCGCAGCGTATTCTCCCCCCGATTTCGGATCACGGCCGACACCGCCACGAGGCGTTTGGCCTCGACCTCGTAATCGAGCGCCTTCTTGATCTGCTCGCGGTCGAGCACCCGCGCGATCCCTTCAACCTCACCCTGCTTGCGGAAGTTTTTTGATCCGATCTTGATGTCCCGATCGGGACTGTAGCGCGCGCAACCCGCCTGGATCGCGAACAGGATCGCGAGCGGGAAAGCGAGTAGCCGGAAGGAGCGCAGGCAAGTCACTGCGGGTCCTCCCGATCAGGCAGGTCCGGTGAGCCCGGCGCGTCGGGACCGAGAGCTGGATCCTGCGCCGCCGGCTCGGCCGGGTAGGCCTCTCCGGCGCGGCCCTTGCCGGCGCCCGGGGCGTAAATGGCGTTGTCTTCGGGAACGTCGGGCGTCGGTTCGACGTTCAGCACGGCTCCCGGAGAGGCAAGGGGCTTGTCGATGCCGGCCTCCTCTGCGCCGTCTTCCTCCGCCGGTA
>JAUYMQ010000377.1 GCA_030698575.1 Deltaproteobacteria bacterium | reverse complement strand
GGGTGACGCCGCGCGCAGGAGTTCCCTGAGAAAATTGAGCTGGTGGAGCCGATGAAGTTCGTCGTACGCGTGGAAGGCCAGGAGAAGACCGTGTTCATCGAGGCTAGCAACGGTCACTACAACGTCGAGATCGACGGCAAGCCGGTCACCGTGGACTGCCGGAGCTTTGGAAACAAGGACTTCCTCTCGCTCCTCATCGACAACGAATCGTATATGATCGAGAGTGGCCCCGTCAAACCGGACCAGGGCCGGTACTATGCGCGAGTCATGGGCCGCCACTACGAACTCGACGTCCTCGACGAACTCCTTGTCGCGGTCCGGGACGCAGAGTCGGCGACAGAGCACACCGGCCCCTACACGGTGCTCTCCCCCATGCCGGGCCGCATCGTCGGCGTCAAGGTTACCGTGGGAGACGAGGTGGAAGCCGGATCGCCCGTCGTTATCATGGAAGCGATGAAGATGCAGAACGAACTCGTCACACACGTCGCGGGCGTGGTCAGGGAGGTTCTCGTGGCCGTGGGCGGAACCGTCGACTCCCAGGCGCCGCTCGTTGTCATCGAGAAACGCTGATGGGATCGAAGAACAAAAAAGAATGGGTCAAGAAAACGTACGGCCCCTATCGCAGCAAGCACCCGGAGCGGAAGGCGGCGTTTCACACCAGCTCGGGGATCGATATCGATGCACTGTACAGCGGCGAGGAGACGCCGCCCTCAGCCACTAAGCGCTTGGGATACGCGGGGGAAGACCCGTTTACCCGCGGCGTGTATCCGACCATGTACCGCGGGCGCCCATGGACGACTCGCCAGTACGCCGGCTTCGGCACCGCGCGCGAGACCAACGAGCGATTCCGCTATCTGCTCGAGCGCGGGCAGAAGGGGCTCTCCATCGCGTTCGACCTCCCCACACAGATGGGGATCGACTCCGACGACCCGCGCGCGCTCGGCGAGGTCGGGCGCGTCGGCGTCGCTATAGACACCATCGACGACATGCGTGTCGTCCTCGACCACATTCCCGTCGAGACCGTCAGCACTTCCATGACCATCAACGCCACCGCCAGCGTGCTGCTTGCCATGTACGTGGCTATGGCCGAGGAACGCGGTGTCGACCGCAGGACGCTCGCAGGCACTGTGCAGAACGACATCCTCAAGGAGTACATGGCGCGCGGAACCTACATCTTCCCGCCCGCCCCATCGGTGCGGTTGATCACGAACATGTTCGCGTGGTGCGCCGCCGAGCTCCCACAGTTCAATCCCATCTCGATCAGCGGTTACCACATCCGGGAGGCGGGGTCGACTGCCGTACAGGAGCTCGCGTTCACGCTCGCAGACGGCATCACCTACGTCCAGGCCGGTATCGACGCCGGCCTCGACGTCGATGCTTTTGCGCCGCGCCTCTCCTTCTTCTTCAACGTGCACAACAATGTGCTCGAGGAAGTCTCCAAATTTCGCGCTGCGCGGCGCATGTGGGCAACCATCATGCGCGATCGCTTCGGCGCGAAGAAGACCGAGAGCATGCTGCTCCGCTTCCACACGCAGACCGCGGGCAGCACCCTCACCGCGCAGCAGCCGCACAACAACATCGCGCGCGTAACGCTGCAGGCGCTGGCCGCCGTCCTCGGTGGCACGCAGTCGCTCCACACCAACAGCTTCGACGAGGCGTTGGGGCTCCCCAGCGACCACGCCGCGAAGATCGCGCTGCGCACACAGCAGGTGATCGCCGAGGAGAGCGGCGTCACCGACACCATCGACCCCCTGGGCGGGAGCTACTACATCGAGTCCCTCACCGACGAGCTCGAGAGGCGCGCGACGGCCGAGATCGCGGCCATCGACGAGATGGGCGGCATGGTGGAGGCCATCGACGCCGGCTATCCCCAGCGCGAGATCGAGCGCGCCGCCTACAATTACCAGCGCGCCATCGAAAGCGGCGACGCGAAGGTCATAGGCGTCAACGCGTACGAGGAGGAGGACGAGACTTCGACCGCCGTATTCCGCATCGACCCAAAGCTCGAGAAGGCGCAGGTCAAGGAACTGACAGAACGCAAGAAGGATCGTGACCAGGCGAAGGTGGACCGCTCACTCGCAGCACTCGACGCTGCCGCGAAAACCGACGAGAATCTCTTTCCGCTCATTCTGAACGCCGTCACCGTGCGCGCCTCCGTCGGAGAGATCTGCGCGACGCTCGAGCGCACATTCGGTCGCTACCGCGACCAGGGAGGCCGTTAATCATGATCCGCGGAATCGACCACGTCGCCATCGCCGTCGAAAACATCGACGAGACGCTCGCCATGTTCAAGAACACGCTCGGCCTCGAGGCCCTGCACCGCGAAGTCATCGCCGGCTACGGCGTGGAGGTGGCCACCATCCGCCTCGGCCCCACCACCATCGAACTCGTACAGGGCACGACACCCGACTCCCCCATTACGAAGTACATCGAAAAGCGCGGCCCCGGCATCCACCACATCGCCCTCGAAGTCGACGACATCGCCGCCGAACTCGCCCGCCTCAAAGCCGGCGGAGCCGAACTCATCGACGCCACGCCGCGCACCGGAAAAGAAGAATCGCGGGTGGCATTCATCCACCCGCGATCCACGGGAAAAGTCCTCTACGAACTGGTCCAGAACAAGACGCCGAAACGCTGACGTC
>JAUYMQ010000374.1 GCA_030698575.1 Deltaproteobacteria bacterium | reverse complement strand
CCTTCCAAATGCGTCCACAGCGGATCCCACTTTTCGAAACTACAATGACGTCGCCGTTAACTTGAAGGGACTCGAGCCGTGCAGCTGAAGGATCGTCTGGCGCAAGAAGGCGCATGGCTGTTCCGCTTCAGGAGCTTCCTTCCCTTCCTCCTTCTTCCGATTCTGCTGGTCGCCCTGAGCCAATCGGAGATGGTCGAACAACTGCTCGGCGAGAAGGCGGAGGATGTCTGGGAGGGTTTCTGCCTCGCCATCTCACTTCTCGGGGTCGCCATTCGCGCCGTGACGATCGGATATGCCGCCTACGGGACTTCGGGGAGGAACACGAAGAGGCAAAGGGCGGATGCGCTGAATACAGCCGGTATCTACGCGGTCGTCAGGCACCCCCTCTACCTCGGCAATTTCTGTATTTTTCTGGGCGTGGTTCTGCTTACCCAGGTCTGGTGGTTTGCAGTCATCGGCATTCTGTCCTACTGGCTTTACTACGAACGAATCATTCTGGCGGAAGAAGCGTTTCTCCGGGAGAGATTCGGCGAAGCTTATGAATCATGGGCGAGTGATACGCCTATTTTTGTGCCCCGTATAAGTCGTTGGAAACACCCTGACCAGCCCTTCGGGCTGAAGACCGTGCTGAAGCGAGAAACCTCGACCCTCTTTGCCACGGTTCTCAGTTTCACCCTTACAGACATCGGAATGGATCTACTGGGCGAGGGGCACCTGAAGATTGACGCAGGCTGGATGGGACTCCTCGGGGCCGCTCTCCTTCTCTATCTCGCCGTGCGATTCCTCAGGAAACGGACCTCCCTCCTTGATACATGATGATGCATGATCTGCACCTGCTCGCCAGGCGAGCGCGCTTGTCATTCCCCAATCCGCTGGCTTATACAGAATAGCGTCCTGACGTTATGAACCCCCCGGGTCCTGAGGGGGCTGCGAAACCGTCCTCGGGAGAAACCTCCGCATGATCGAGCGCATCACATACCTCCTCGAGACCGCCCGCGCGCTGGCAGCCGCACATCCGCAGGAGGCCGGCCTGGCCTCGGCGGGGGCGTTCCTCATCCTAATCTTGCTCGTCGTCCTGGTGAGGAGGGGACGCGGGTCACGCACGCCCGCGCCGGAATCAGCATCGGCGAAAGATACGGAAGCGCTCCTGCGGTCGAGTGAGGCGCCGCAGCCGGTTGCGATGCCCGAGCCGAAAGCCGTCGAGCCTGAGACTGTCGAGCCTGAAGCCGTCGAGCCCGGGCTACTCGAGCCAGAACCGCCGGAGCCGGCCGAGAGTTTCTTCCAGAGCCTCCGCCGCGGGCTTGCACGGACGCAAGACGCCTTCGTGGGGCGCCTTGATTCGATCTTCGCGGGGCGAGAGAAGCTCGATGAGGAGGCCTTCGAGGAGATCGAGGAAGTTCTCTACACGGCCGACCTGGGCGTCGCCACGGCGACGCGCCTGATGGAGGCGCTGCGCGATCGGGCCGCGAAGGGCGGCGGCGCGCAGGCGCTTCGCGACGCCCTCAAGACATCGGTGGAGGAGATACTCTCCGCCGACGGCAAGGCGTTCCCCGAAGGACCCGAGAGCGGCCCGCGCGTCGTCATGTTCGTGGGGGTGAACGGCGTCGGTAAGACGACCACCGTTGGAAAGGTGGGCGCGCAGTATGTGTCAGAGGGAAAGCGCGTCATCCTCGCAGCCGCCGACACCTTCCGGGCCGCGGCCATCGAGCAGCTGGAGATCTGGGGCGAGCGCATCGGCGCGCAGGTAATCAAGCAGGCCGCCAGCTCCGATCCCTCCGCCGTCGCTTTCGACGCAGCGGCGGCGGCCCGGAGCCGCGGCGTCGACGTGCTCCTGGTAGACACGGCCGGGCGCCTTCACACGAAGGCGAATCTCATGGAGGAACTGAAGAAGATGAAGCGAATCCTCGGGCGGGAACTGCCCGGGGCGCCCCATGAGGTCATCCTGGTGCTCGACGCCACGACCGGCCAGAACGCACTCAGCCAGGCCCGGCAGTTCAATGAGGCCGTGGGCGTGACCGGCATCGCCCTCACGAAGCTCGACGGCACGGCGAAGGGCGGGATTGTGATCGCGGTGCACGAAGAGCTTGGATTGCCAATCCGGTACATCGGCGTCGGTGAGAAGGTGAACGACCTTCGCCCCTTCGACGCCCATGCCTTCGTCGAGGCGCTCTTCACCCGAGCCTAGCGCGTCCCTCTACCTGACCCGGGAGATTGTCATGTCCGCTTATGTTCTCGCACTCGATCAGGGAACCACCTCCAGCCGCGCGATCGTTTTCGACGAAACCGGGCACATCCGGGGCAGTGCGGCATACGAGTTTCCGCAGATCTTCCCCCGCCCGGGCTGGGTGGAGCATAACCCCGAAGAGATCTGGGACTCGCAGTTGCGGGCCGCCCGCTCCGCCCTCGCCAATGCCAAGATCCAGGCGTCGGAGATCCGGGCCCTCGGCATCACGAACCAGCGCGAGACGGCCGTGGTCTGGGAGAAGGGAACCGGCAAGCCGCTTGCGAACGCCATCGTCTGGCAGTGCCGCCGAACCGCCGAGATGTGCGAGCTCCTGCGCCGTGACGGACACGAGTCAACCTTCCGGGAGCGCACCGGGCTGACCACCGACCCTTACTTCTCGGGAACGAAGGTGCGCTGGCTCCTCGATGAGGTGCCGGGTCTCCGCGCGCGCGCGGAGAAAGGTGAGGCGCTCTTCGGCACGGTGGATAGCTGGCTCATCTACCGGCTGACCGGCGGGCGCGTGCACGCGACGGACTACACGAACGCATCCCGAACGCTTCTCTACAACATCCGCGATCTCGATTGGGACGACGACCTGCTCCGTTTGCTGCAGCTTCCGCGTGCGATGCTCCCTGAAGTTCGCCCCTCGTCCGGCGTGCTGGGAGAGACAGATCCGGCGCTTTTCGGAGCAAGCATTCCCATCGCGGGCGTCGTCGGCGATCAGCAGGCG
>JAUYMQ010000370.1 GCA_030698575.1 Deltaproteobacteria bacterium | reverse complement strand
CGCGCGCGCCCGGGTCGCGCGGACGGGCTGGCGGCCGGCGAAAGTTACACAATTTGTCGTCGCCCGGCGCGTTCGGCGTCCCTTCCCGGTGTCTGTCAGGACAATCCTGGAGCGGCGCTGAGGAGCCGGCAATTATCTGTCGCGGCTGTGGCGCGAAGGAGGGATCAGGCGAGGCCCTGCAGCTTGAGCTTGTTTCGGGCGGCCCGACCGTACTTCGTGCGCGGCGAGCGCTGGACCACCAGCGAGAGCACGTCACCCCCGAACTCCCTGGCCTTTCCGTCGATCTCCGAGAAGTGAAACCCCAGGTAAAAGAGATCTTCGGGAGAGAGGTGCACTTTCTCTTTCTTGAGGCGGGCGAGCAGCGGAAACTTCGGCTGATCGAGCAGGTGAGTGAAGATATCCACGGCGGGGTCGGCGGCGCGCGCCGCGCGGCCGGTATCGCGGCTGGAGAGCTTCAGCTCCGCAACCGCGAGGTCGAAGCGCAGATCATTGTCAGCGAAGTCCGTGCGCGACGCCATGCGCAGGCACTCGGCGAGGCGGCCGTACTTCTTTCCCCGCTTGAGGGTGTTCGCGCAGGCGAGGGCCTCCTTGTGAAAGCGCTTCGGGTCGAGCCCCCTGCCGAGGCGCAGGGTCGGCGGCGCGAGCGGGTCCTCCTTGAGCCAGAGGCGCCAGCCCCGGGTTGCGATGCGCCGCCGGGCGTCGGGCGACAGCTTGTCGCGGTGCGCCTCGAGTGCGGCGGCGAATGTCGCCGCCGTTGCGGGATCCTTCGCCTTGAGGAAGCCCTCCAGGAGGAGTTTTCGCGCTTTCCCAAGCTTCTGAAGGCACTCGAGGGCCACCTCGCGGAGCTTCGGATCCTCCGCGCTGACCGTCTCGATCAGGGCCGTGGCGGCTGCATGGCTTTCCATGCCGGCAAGCTTGCGAAGCGCGAAGCTTCGGACGGGGAAGTGGATCGACCCCAGCAGCTTCAGGCATTCGCGTTCGTATTCGCGGCCCAGATCCATTCGGTAGAGGAGATCGAGCGCGGTCGCCGGCACGGGCTGGTAGGGGAGTTCCTGGACGCAGGCCAGGAGATGCCGGACGAGCGCCGAATCAGTTCGCTTCCCCTGCAGGTAGCGGAGCAAAGCGAGAAGCGCGGCGCGGCGGACGTTCGGATGATGGCCTTTCCGCGAGAGCTGGACGAGAGAAGTGCGCGCCGATGCCTGGTTGAATGAGGCCAGCAGATCCACCGCCATGATGGCAAGGTTCGGATCGCCTGGCGGAATGCGCCTGAGAAAAATCTGAATGCGCCGGAGGAGGTCGGCGCGCTCGCGAGGCGTCAGCGCATCCATGCCATGCCGGATGGTGAGCCCCGCGAGGCGGACCACGTCGAGATCCTTGTCGGAGAGGAATTCCAGAAGCGCGGGCGCTGCCCTGCGCCCCCCTGCACGGGCGATGATGCCGATGATCGAGCGCCGGCGCCGCACGGTGCTGGCGGGATCCTTCAGGGCCGCGCGCTTGAGTGGGGCGACGACCTGGGGCCCGAAAGCCGCCATGGTGTCCTCCGCCCGCCTGCGCAGGTCTTCGTCTTCCTCGAGCAGCGGGATAAGCGAGCGCACAGTGACGAGCGACTTGATGCCCGCAAGCGCGCGGAGCGCGGTCCATTGAATCTCCCGGTCGCCCGAGGCCGCCATCTTCCCGAGCGTCTTCAGGATTTTTCCATCCCGAACCTGGATCTCCCCAATGACGATTGCGGCTGCCTTCCGCCGCTCCGAGTCGTCGCTCTGGAGCATTTCTTCGAGCTGTCGCGTCACCGATTTCATGGTTCGATGGACTCCTGGGCAGGGTGGCAAAGTTCGGCGCAGCGCCCCGGGGGCTCGTTTCATGGTGGGGCAGGGGGGGATCGAGCGCGGAATTATAGCATCTTCATCCGCTCCGGGAGATTGCGAGGTGGCCAGGCCAGCGGCCACGAAGCGGGGCCAATCGATGCGCCGATCGATGGGATGATGCTGCTTGACAGCCCGGCGGAGCCTTTGGTAGAAAGACAGTGTTCAACGGCCTTTCGCAATGCCTTTGGTGATGCCCGAGAGCCGTTGCCCCATCAGGAGGGGGCGCCGTCCAGAACGCCCGTGAGAGCCGAGCGCCCGGACAGCCTCTCTTGACGCATTCCTTCCCCCCACCCCGGCAACAGGAAACGGTCCAAATGGGCGAATACTCCTCGCCCCGGGCCAAACCGCATGCTCTACGGAGGCCTGCGACCCATGTGGAAGACCAAGAAGGATGAGGGGCCCGACCCGATCACGAAGCAGGAGGAAACTCCTTCTATTCCCAGCTTCGAGAATCGGAATGTGTCAATTATCCCCCCGAAAACCCGCCCGAGCGGAGGAAAGGAAGTTATGAGCAGCGGGGTTATCCATATTGGCAAGTCCGTGTGCGTGAAGGGTGAAATCACTGGTGACGAGGATCTCACGATCGAAGGGAAGGTCGAAGGGAAGATCGAGCTTAAAAATCACAACCTGGTGATTGGCTCGTGCGCCCAGATCCGGGCGGAGATCGCAGCCAAGAACATCCAGATCATCGGCAGCGTGGTCGGGAACGTGATTGGATCCGAGCGGGTGGAAATTCGCGAGGTGGGGTCCCTCGAGGGGGACATCATCGCTCCTCGCGTCAACATCATGGACGGCGCGCACTTCAAGGGCGCGGTGGACATGGCGAAGGCGCCCGCATCCGCCGAAAAATCGTTCTCCAAGACCGAGTCTAAAATTTCCTTCGGCGCTCCGGCGACGACGGAAGGAACTGCCTGACATAATCGCTTCAGGCAACCTCTCTCGATCACCGGTCCGCGCGGCTGAACGATCGGAACCGCATGCGCCCGCCGGCCCTCAGGGGCGGCGGGTAGCCCGGGGCGAGGGGGGCTTCCTTTTTCATGCTCTGGCGCAAGACAGAACCGACCGCCGGATTCGCGGAGCCGCGCGGGGGCGAGAGGGGTGGCTTGGTCCACCCCTCCAAAGCTCTCCGTATCTTCGTCTCGGAGATCCGCGACCGAACCTCTCCTCAGCTGCTGGATACCGGGCAGGTCATCGGCACGAACATCGAGTACTTCGCCCGCATGGGGTGCAAGGTCTTCGTGCACGACGTGAGCGCGGAGCGCCGGGCCGATCTCGACGCGGCCGAGCGTCCCGCGCGTCTTGTTCCCGGAACGCGCTGGAGCGGGCTACCGTACGCCGACGGCCAGTTCGACGGCATCCTGGCCTGGGACCTGCTCGACTACTTCCGCCCCGAGGAAGTTCCAGCGGTCATCGGAGAGCTGTTTCGGGTGCTGAAGAACGACGCGCTGCTCTTCGCGCTGTTCTGCAGCGAGCGGGCTGAGCGCCCGGAGCCCTCACAGCGCTACCGCATTGTCGACTCGGGCATGCTCGAGCACGAGCCCGGCGACAAGCCAAATGCGGTCAAGGTTTTCGTCACCCGCCTCAAGAACCGCGACATTCTTGACGCCTTCGTGCCCCACCGCGTGCTGCACTTCATCATGCTCAAGAATCGAATGCGCGAGATCGTCGTCCGGAAGTAAGGAGAAGAACGATGGCCATCAACACGGACCTCGTGGGCAAGTCCTACGGGCCCACCGAATACAAGTACACGAGCAAGGACACCATTCTCTACGCCCTCGGCGTCGGCAGCGGGCCCGATGAGCTCAATTTCGTTTACGAGAATGATCTGAAGGTGCTTCCGACCTTCGGCGTGATCCCGGCCTTCCCGGCTGCGATGATGGGCATGATGGAGACCGGGGCCAACCCCATGATGGTGGTGCATGGTGAGCAGGGGATCACCCTCCATCGCTCGATCCCTGATGAGGGCACGATCCTCACGAAGGCGGCCATCGAGGCGATCTATGACAAGGGCTCGGGGGCGGTCATCCTCGTGAAGACAACGTCGACGGACGAGAAAGGCGAGGCACTTTTCGACGGGAAATTTGTCTTCTTCGCCCGTGGGGAGGGAGGGTTCGGAGGGGATCGCGGCCCATCCGCCGGGGCCATCGAGTATCCGGATCGGGACCCGGACTTCCGGACCGACATGCCCACATTGCCGATCCAGGCGCTCATGTACCGGCTCTCGGGGGACCTGAACCCCCTTCACGCTGATCCGAACTTCGCCAAGATTGCCGGCTTCGACAGACCCATCCTGCACGGCCTCGGCACCTACGGCCACGCCGGTCGGGCTGTGCTCTCACGCGGGTGCGGGGGGGATCCGGCGCGCTTCAAGTCCTTCGAGGCGCGGTTCTCCGGGACGGTCTTTCCGGGCGACACGATCATCACGGAAGGCTGGGCGCTGGAGAAAGGGAAGTATCTCGTCCGGTGCAAACGCCAGACCGGAGATGTGGTGCTTTCCAACGGCATTGCGATGGTGGCCGCCTGAAGCACGGGGAAAGTTGCCTTCAGTTCCGAGCGACGCCGTCCTCGATGGCAACTCCGAGAAATCCACCCGTGACGCTCATCGAGAAGGTGCGGCCGTCGCGCAGAACCTGCAGTCGAACCGACCGGTTGGGCTGCGTTCCGCGGGCCAGCGCCTTGAGTTCCAGTGCGCCTTCGACGGCCATCCCGTCATACTCCGTCACGATATCCTCGG
>JAUYMQ010000110.1 GCA_030698575.1 Deltaproteobacteria bacterium | reverse complement strand
GCGACAGCACGCTGGTACAGCTGGTCAACAAGATCATCCTCGACGCTGTCGAGCAGCGGGCCTCCGACATCCATATCGAGTCCAATCCCGGCAACAGGAGCACGCGCGTGCGAGTCCGCAAGGACGGCACGCTGGTGACTTACCTCGAGATCCCATCGCGGATTCGCAAGGCGGTGATCTCGCGGGTCAAGATCATGAGCCAGTTGGACATTTCGGAGCGCCGCAAGCCCCAGGACGGGAAGATCGATTTCAGCCGGTTCGGTCCGGCGCGGGTGGAACTGCGGATAGCGACGATACCGATGCGCGACGGCCTGGAAGACGTCGTCATGCGCGTGCTCGCCGCCTCCAAGCCCGTGCCCATCGATGACCTGGGTTTCGATGCCGCACGTCTGGACACCATCAAGCGCCTGATCTCAAGGCCGCAGGGGCTGCTCCTCGTATGCGGCCCGACGGGGTCCGGAAAGACCACGACCCTGCACACGCTGCTCGGATTCATCAATACGGACGAGCGCAAGATCTGGACGGCAGAGGACCCGATTGAAATCACGCAACCCGGGTTGCGCCAGGTCCAGGTCAATGCCAAGATCGGGTGGACTTTTGCAGCCGCGATGCGCAGCTTCCTGCGCGCCGATCCCGACGTCGTGATGGTCGGTGAGATGCGCGATGCGGAAACGGCGAAGATCGGTATCGAGGCGTCGTTGACCGGCCACCTCGTGCTGTCGACGTTGCACACCAACAGCGCACCGGAAAGCATCGTTCGGCTGCTCGATCTGGGCATGGATCCGTTCAACTTTGCCGACGCATTGCTTGGCATCCTGGCGCAGCGCCTGGTCAAGCGGCTCTGTCCGGCGTGCAAGGTTCCCCACGAAGCGACAGCGCCGGAGCTCGATGAACTCGCCAGGGAGTACTGCGAGGGCACCTCGATCGTTGCAAAGAGCCAGTCCGATACCTGGCTCCGTCGCCTTGGCGGTGCCAAGCGAAAGATAACGCTGTACCGCGCCCGCGGTTGTGAGCGTTGTGACGCCACAGGCTACAAGGGCAGGCTGGGGTTGTACGAACTGCTGGTTGCCGATTCGGGACTGAGGCAGCTGGTTCAGTCCCGCGCGCCCGTGCCCGATGTGAGGGACGCGGCGCTGGCGGCCGGGATGCGCACGCTCAAGGAGGATGGTATCGACAAGGTCATGCAGGGGCTGACCGACATGCAGCAGGTGCGCGCCGCCTGCGGCTGAAGGCGCAGGACAACGTTTCCAGCTTCGTCACGCCGCGAAGCAGGAAGATCTAGTACCGCTTCCCGGCGCTGAACTCTGCCTTGAACCGCGCAACCCGCTTCCTCACGGCCTCGAGTTCGGCCCGGGCCGCCTCGACTGCCTGCACACTGTCTTTGGTTGGCCTGCCATCGCTTTGGGGAGCAACCTGGAGCGTCACGGCGGCCTGGGCTTCACGATAGCGATCCGCAGCAGCGTTCCACCGGTTGATCAGTTCCTGCTCCTGCTCGCGCCAGTATTTTTGCTTGTTCATAGTTCGGGCTCTGCACCAGTTGGTCAATACTTCAGTTGATCACGCCGCAATGCGCCTGAATCTGCATTTTCAGCACCGAACGCCATTTCACCGGGCACCCCCCGATCGCCGTCAACCTTGGTCCCGGGGAGCCGCAAGCGATATCAACATGTGTGATACCGTGTTTGGCAACAGGGAGGACAGCATGTCGACCCATCGCGAGGAGCGCGGACACTATCTGATCGAGGCCGGCGCGTATCTCCTGCCCGGCGAAAACAAGTGGCAGCCGCGACTCACCATGACCCGGCTGCCTTGCGCAAACAAGCTCTCCAAGAGCCAGGCGTTTCCCGGTCTGACCCCGATATTCGCTACTGCGAAGGGCGCGACCCGGTACGCGGCCGATCTTGGGAGAAGAATGGTTGATGAAGAATCCTCGCGGCTGACGGTCTAGGATTATGCGCCTATTGCGCCCTGTCCGGGGAGCCGGCGATCGAATTCCGTGTTGAGCATGGCGTCGCGTTAGCAGGCGTGCACCTTTTGCATCGAGCCGCTTTCAGGCAGCTGCGGCGCCGGGCTTGCCGCCCAGCATCTGCATGAGTTCCCCGCTTTTCAGCAGCCGCTCCAGGTCATTCGCTCCTCCCACGAGCACCCCTTTGACGAACACCATCGGGAAGGTGGGCCACCCGGACCACATCTTCAGGGCGTTGCGGCGTCGCCAGCCGGCGAAGTAGCTCCCGTACTCGAGATACCCGTGGACAATGCCGGCCCCCTCAAGCAGCTTGTGTGCCTTTTTCGGAAACGGATTCTGCGCCATTCCGACGACCACGACGTCGTTGGCGCCTATTGCGCTCTGTACCTCGCGTAAGATGTCGGCATTATTGCCGGCGACGAACTCGCGGATCGAGGGGTGGATGCGGGCCTCGTCAAGGATGTTGCGGGGCATGATATTTCTCCGTTTAACCTTGTTCGAGGGTAGCGTATCACGGTCGGCATGATGCCCCGCATCACACGCGATGCCGCGCGGTTCCGAACGCGGAGCAAGGTCTTTGCCGGGAAGTCAAAGTTTGAGAGAATAGCGAGGCTGTTGGTTCGAAGCATAATCGCCCCCGGGGGCGGGCTGAAGCCTTGCTGCCTCAGTAGAATGAAGTACCGGCCCAACTGCTTCACCTGTTCAATGGAACGCTGATCATGAAGACAAAGGAAGGCATTTTCTGTTTCGTTTGTCCCAGTCACTGCGCACTGACGGCAACCTTCGAAGACGGCAGGATTGTCAAGGTCATCGCCGACTCACGCAGCGGCCTGCATTGCGACATCTGTGACTCGGCCAAGGGGCCGAACACCATTCCCGAAGTGCACAGCCACGGCAAGCGCCTGCAATTTCCGATGAAACGGGCCGGCGAGCGGGGCCGCAACCTGTGGAGCCGGATAAGCTGGGACGAGGCACTCGACACGATCGCCGAGAAAATGAAGTTCTATCGCGACAGCTTCGGTCCCGAAAGCATCGCCATGGTCCTGGGGGAGCCCAAGAGCCTGGACTACGCCTTCGCGCAGCGCTTCGCCACCTACCTTGGAACCCCTAACGTCATCACGCCGGGCAACTAGTGCGGCGTGCAGACCGGTCACGCCGACCATTTCACCTTCGGCACGATGAACGTCGTCTCGGACGAGAGCGCGGATGTGCGCTGCGT
>JAUYMQ010000345.1 GCA_030698575.1 Deltaproteobacteria bacterium | reverse complement strand
GCGCTCCAAGGTCCGCCGAGCGCCTCGCAGCACTTCCAGCTCATACCCTTGGGTGTCGATTCTCAGCTCGTCGTAGCCCTCGCGCCCCTGCATCGCTCTGTCGAGCGTGGTTATTGACACGGCCTCGGTGCCCTCGAAGGTAACGCCGTCAGCGGGTGCTTGGCGCGGCGTCAGCAGCGACGAAGAATGGCTGGGGTGGGCGGTGTGCATCACGCCGACCCCCTCCTCTGCGCCGAGAGCTACGTTGACGAGTTCCACGTTGGGGAGGGCACCGAGGTTGAGCTTCAACCGGGCGAACGCCTCGCGCTGCGGCTCGAAGACCAGCAGGCGTCGCTCTGTGCCGATGTACTCGATGCCATGCCACCCTCCAACGTGAATCAAGCCTCCCATGCTGCCTTCCTTCGCTCGAAGGTCTGCCTGTCTTGCTCCACGTTGCTGCGCCCACCTTTGCGATAGGTCTCATCGAGAGCGGCCGTCCCCCAGTTCGGGTGACGATGCTCGATCACGCATTCCTCCGCGAACTTGGCGACCCCACGGTGGCAGGCGAGCTGCCATAGCTCGGTCTCGCAATAGTTGTGGTGATAGCCCTCGTGGAAGACCGTCCCAGTCTCGTTGAAGGCAGCGCCTGGGCCCTTGACGTAAGACCGACGAAGGATTGGCATGGTGGTGTGGGTCCGGTCACGGGTGATCGGGGTGAGGTCATCCGTGCCGACTACGTGGACCCCCTTTTCTTCAAACGCATCTGTTGCCGCCTCATACCAACCGGGGTAGAAAACCACGTCGTCATTCGCGGACAGAATCAGCGGCTCGGTTGTGCCCATCACCCCAGCGTTGATCTTGACTGGGAAGGTGCCGTCCGCGAGCAGGTAACGGCACCGCGGAAGACCTCGGACAACCTCTCGGGACTCGCGGTCGGCGATGTCGAGAATGAACAGTGTAGAGTGCGCGCCCTCGGGGGTGGTCTCGTTGATGTTCCGGACCAACGCCTCAAGCGCGGGGGCGCGGTTCAGGGAAGGGATTAGGATCGCTATGTCAGGCAAGGATGACCTCCCAAAATCTTTCGCCTGCCGTTTCCAACGCCTCGGGTTCGTTTTCGATCCACCATCTCGCGCCCACGTTGCTGTTCACGATCAGCTCACACCCTGCCGCCCACGCCTCTACCACGCAGCGGCCGAACGGCTCAAGCGCGGGCGGCAAGAAGACGAACCGCTCATAGCGCTGCAAGATCGTCGGTAGCTCATTTTGCTTCGCCCGCCCGCGGTTGCGGATGTTCGGGCCGGCGGGCATGAACGGGCCGAAGCCCCAGACATCGACGGGTTCGTTCCGGTCGGCCCACTCGCTGACGAGGTGTCCGCCCTTGCCGGGGTTCATGAAGGCCCCGACGCAGCACGCACCCTCTCGTTTGATCTCGGTGGGTTGCTGGCGCGCGGGGCGGAAAGCTTGAAGGTCGAGGGGCGGGGGGATCAAATGCCCGCCTAGGTTGTAGCGGTCCTGCTGGGCAGGCGAGCAGAAGATCAACTCGTCGCCCTCGTTGAAGCCGCCGCGAAGATCGTGGAGATAGCGCGCCACCGGGCCATCGGTGCGCTCCGGGTACTCGCCGTAGGTCGTGCAGTTGTGGACCACGTAGGTATCTAGCTCCGGCACCACTTCCCCCGGCGGGCAGTCCACGATCTCGACGCCCTCGGGAGCCGCTGCGCGGAACTCCGAGGCAGTCAACTCGGCGCCGCCGGTGTACTCGGACTTGTCGGACAGCCAACCGACCTTCATCGTGATCCTATCGGCCTGCCCTGAGCCAACCGAAAGCAATTCCCGCATATGCGCCAAGTTATTGGCCCCCCTACAACGATTTCAGCATGGGGGTGTGAGCCGCTGCACCCAGCCCCGCACAGCGGGCGTGGATAGTCCTCACGCGAGGCAAGGTGCGTCCGCTGCGCCGCACCACATTTATGCCTAATCGTCATGTGGATCAGCTGCTCTGTCTCAGTTCTGCTCATGCCGCCACCGCTTTGAGTGTCTGCGGCTCACGATCTGCGAACCGCTCCGCGACCTCTTCCATCGCGGGCAGGAAGTGCTTCTGCATCACCCGGTCCGCGTCGTACTGCGCGGCGTGCTCGACAGCCTGCGCCGACAAGTCACTACGGGTCGGCTCGGGCAACGAGTAGCAGCGCCCCAGCGCGTCAACGATGTCGACGACCCGCGGGTTCGCCTGCCAGCTCAACTGAGGCGTCCACTCCAAGTCATACTCGCACTTCCACCCTGCCCCGCAGACCTCCTTCATCGCGGAGAAGTCGGTCACGATCACCGGAGTCCCACAAGCCTGTGCCTCCAGCGGTGTCAGGCCGAACCCCTCGCCTTTGGCCGGATTCAGCAAGACATCGAACGTCGAGTAGACCTTGCCCATCAGCTCGGGCGAGTAGGGATCGAACTGGTAGCGGTACTGATCCGCGAACAGAACCGACCCCTGGGGAAGCTCCAGCGATTCGACTAGGACCGGCAGGTTCACCCCGCCGTTTCGCCCGGTCAGCTCCGTGTGCAGATAGAGCACCGCGTCCGGGTGCCGCTCGCGGAACGCCGCGAACGCCTGAAGGATCTGCGGGAAGC
>JAUYMQ010000340.1 GCA_030698575.1 Deltaproteobacteria bacterium | reverse complement strand
GTCTTCTCCCCTGGAGAAGGTACTTTGCCAATGGCATTTTGCAAGTCGAATCGGCACGATGCCTGCTCGCGACGAGTGATGTCGTGCAACCCGGTAATCGAGCCCTTATCCCCGCAATTGCGGCGCAAGCTCCACTGCGGGCCGTTTCGCGGTCTCACGGATGAGCAGACCGAACAGGGAGAGAGCGAAACTGGCGACGCCCCAGGTGAAAACCGCGCCCCACAAACCCAGACTGTCGGAGACAAAACCGAACACCAGGGCCCCCAGAACCATCCCCAGATTGAACGAGGTCAGGAAATATCCGAACGCCTCGCCTCTACGCCTGGGGTCGCACACATCGGCTGTCAGGGCGGCCACGGCGGGCGTGCTGAACGCGATACCTGCCCCGGCCAGCCCGACCGCCGCGAACAGCGTCCAGTAGCCGGTTGCCGCCGAGTACCACAGCACGCCGGCGGTCGCGACCAGCGACCCCGCCAGCGCCGGGAGCCTGCGGCCCACGCGGTCGCTCATCATGCCTCCCGGAATGTTGAAGAAAGCCAGGCCGATGCCGTGTATGAACATGATACTTCCGATCATCGCGGGCGTCGCATCAAAAAGCGCGATCGCGTAGAGCGGGAGCAGCGCGTAGTTGAAGCTCGTGCAGACGCCGCCCCGTGCGCGGATCACGCAGCCTGCCGCAAACGTGCTCCACAGGCCTGGCTTGATCAACGGCGCATTCGCGGCCGCCGAGGCGCGCACGTTCGCCGCCGCAGCCCGCTTTTCCGTCGCCGACTCCTTGATCGCGGCAAAGCAAAGCAGTGCGCCCACCAGCGCCACGCCTGTCCACGCATTGAACACGGCGTCATTTCCGAATGCACTGGCGATGAACCCGCCTGCCAGCGGGCCGATCCCGACACCGAGAAAGAACACCGTGTTGAATATGCCCATCATCCTGCCGCGCTCGGCGGGGCCGACGTTGTCGGTCAGCATGGCCATCAGCGGAGGCCACAGGCACCCGGCACCCACGCCCGCGAGCGCCTGCAACGCAACGAATTGCCCGGGGATGGTCGCGAAATGGTAAAGCGTGGCGGCGAGGGCCATGAGACCAAAGCCGAAAACCACGAGCTGGACCCTTCCGATCCGGTCCGAGAGGCGGCCCATGGGGACCTGGGTCAACAGCTGCGCCGCCGCGAACGCGGAAATGATGACGCCGATCGCGGCGTGGTCGGCCCCCAGCGAGTGCGCGTGAACGGACAGGGTCGGGATCATGATTCCGTAGCCGAGGGTCGCCAGGAAAGTCAACGCGTAACGCACGAGAATTCTCCGGTCCTTCATAACGGCTCTCCTTTACGCGCAGGGTCTTCGTCCGTCCGGTCTTCCGGACGCCCAGGTTCGAGCATCATATCGGGACAATCATGACGAACCAAACTGGCGCAATTCTCAAGTGCCGCCGCTTGGTTGGGAATCCGCCACCCACGCGCTAAACCTGCGGACCTTCCCCCGCACGGACGCGTCCCTGTGGATAAGTCGGCAGTTTTGCGCTCATGGTTGTGCATGTTCAAAATCTATGTGTTGATTTTTAAGGGGTTTTTGTGCGATAATGCACGGCGTTTACACTGATTCCACGCACGAAATTTCGCTGGTAGATCCTGTACTTATCCCGCATTCACTCTCCATCGATAGAACGGAGACGCTTCTGCACTACCTGCAAGAATGAGGAGTATTTGAAATGCAAGAAATCATGCAGTACCTTAAAGCGCACGGCGAGCGACTCGACTCGGAGATCGCATCGGCGACGGGTATTTCGCTTGCAAACGTGACTCGTGGCGTGTCAGCCCTATCGGCCCGAGGTGAGATAATCATGTGCCGCCTGACTCGTTACACCGATGGCAAGAAGATCGAAGGGATGCTTTGCCGGGTGTCGGGCTATGTACCTCCGGCGGCGCCGGGGAGGAAATCGAAAGCGCAGATGAAGGTGGAGGGCTGAGTCGCCACTCCGAGCGGCCCTGCCTCCGCCCCCACTCCCGCGGCGGCTTCGGCATGGGATCGCGTTCTATGTGATTCCCGCACCTGCCCATCCCGGGGCGCCACGCCCGTCGAGATTGCCACCGCGGCCTGCCGCGTGGCGGAGGCGCGCTGCCGCGATGATCATATACAACCATGAAAGAACTTCACTTTCTCCTTCAACGCCTCCAATCGTAGATCAATTTGCTCGGAAGTCATCTCCCACCCCTCGTCTTGGCTGAGACCGGTGACTGTATCGTCCTTGAAAGATTGGTAGTATCTCAGCGCTTGGATATCGCCATACAAATAGGCAAGCATGGCAAGGGCTAATTGAGCGGGACGCGAACCTCCATACCCCCACGCAAATCCAACGGGAGAGTGATTGCAGAGGTCGTGACGCACAGGCAGTGTTTCTTCGGCGCCAGATCCGTTTCTTACGAACACCTCGCGCTCATTCGATGGCGTGATTTTTCCGATAAACGTGTACGCTTTCATCCTTCGACTCCTCTAGATTGCACGAAGAATCAATCGCTTGAGAGCAGCGACCTCCGCATGAAACTGCTCAGGCGGCCGGTTGAAGTATAATTCTTTCCAGAACGATTGGAAGTCCGGGGCTCTTGCAGGTAGATCTTGGATTCGGCCCCGTTCCGAACGAAAAGAGGAGGAGATGAAATGAC
>JAUYMQ010000339.1 GCA_030698575.1 Deltaproteobacteria bacterium | reverse complement strand
CCACCGAAACGATCTTCCAGGCCTTCCTGGGTCGCTACGACGAGTTCAAGACGTTCTTCCACGGCCACACCTACACGGGCAACCCGCTGGCGTGCGCCGCGGCGATCGCGAATCTCGATCTGTTCGATAAGGAGCGGACCCTCGAGAAGCTCCAGCCGAGGATCCGCCGTCTCACGCGGCGCCTGAAGGAGATTGCGGCGCTGCCCCACGTGGGCGACGTGCGGCAGCGCGGCTTCATGGCGGGCATCGAGCTGGTGCGCGATCGCGCAACGAAGGAGGCCTACGCGCTGGCCGATCGCATGGCCCATCGCGCCTGCATGGAGGCGCGATCACGCGGCGCCATCCTCCGCCCGCTTGGCGACGTGCTCGTCCTCATGCCGCCCCTCGGGATCAAGCCGCGGGAGCTGGACCAGCTTCTCGACATCACGCGTGATTCGATCGACGCCGTCTCGGGGAGCTGACCATGGCGGGGATCTTCATCACGGGGACGGATACGGGGGTGGGCAAGACGGTGGCCACCGCCGCTTTGGGCCTGGCCCTTCGCGAGGCCGGCGTTAACGCCGGGGTCATGAAGCCGATCGAGACCGGGGCGCAGCTGGTCTCGGGACGCCGGCGGGGTGAGGACGCGGCCGTGCTCCACCGCCTGCTGGCTCCCGGGGATCCGATCGAGGACGTGAACCCGATCGCCCTGGCGCTCCCCACAGCACCCTCCGCCGCCGCCCGCCTCGAGGGCGCGACCATCGATCTGGCCCGCATCCGCGAAGCCTGCGCCCGCCTCGAAGCGCGCCACGACGTCGTGCTCGTCGAGGGCGCCGGCGGTCTGCTCGTTCCCATCGACGGCAAGACGACGATGGCCGACCTCGCGCGCACGCTCGGTTGCCCACTGATCGTCGTCGCCCGCCAGCGCCTCGGCACGATCAACCACACGCTGCTCACGCTGCGTGAGGCCGATCGGCGGGGGCTCCGCATAGCGGGCGTCGTGCTGAACGAATGGGATCCGTCCGGGGACCCGCTCTCGGAAGCCGACGCTCTGAACCTGCAGGAACTCCGGGAGCGCCTCGAGACGCCCGTCATCGCGGACCTCCCCGCGCTCGCGCTCGGCCCCAGCCACACCTGGAGCCCGGCCGCGCTCGCGCCGCTTGTCGGCCGGTTCGACCTGGATCCGCTGGTTCCGAATCTTCCGAAAGCTCCCCGCCCACTTTAGCGCGCGTTTGGTAACTTCTAGTACCCGCGTTATCCTGACTCGCGCTCATTGGGGGAGGGTCGACTCATGACGGGAAGAGGTGCGAAGCGCGCGCGTCCGATGGCGTGCCTCCTCATGCTCGCGGCCCTCGCGCCGCTTGCGGCTTGCAAGTCCGGCCCCGCCCCGAACGCGGGCTTCGTCCTCGAGCGGCCCGAGGCGCAAAAGCCGCCCGACCTCCCGTTCCACAGCGCCTGGTTCAAGCCCGGGGTGAACTGGGACTCTTACACCAAAGTGATGGTCTCGGCGGTGGACACCAAGCATCTGCTCCCGCCCGTGAGCCCGATCCTCACCGCCGGCGCCGGCGACCGGGAGGCTCAGATTCAGGATCTCGCGCTTTATGCCCGGCAGGCGCTCAAGCGGGCCTTCCGGGACGACCCGGGCCACCGCTTTCAGGTCGTCGAGGACCGTGGGCCCGGGATCCTCGACCTCGAGTTCGCCATCACCGACTTTACCGCCTCGCGCCCGGGGGTCAACGCCGTGAGCTTCTTCTTCATCTACACCGCCATTCAGCGGGGCGGCGTGGCCATGGAGGCGCGTGTGCGGGACAGCAAGTCGGGCGAGACGATCACCACCTTCGCGGACAAGGAGAACGCGCCTTACTCCCCGATCCACGCGGACGACTTCAACAAGCTGGGCCACTCTGAATCGGTCATCGACACCTGGGCCGAGCAGATGGTCCACGTGCTCGGGCGGCGGGCGGGCGAGGCCGTCGAGGACTCCCCGCGTATCCGGCTGAAACCCTGGCGGGAAAAGCGGCCCTGATTCCCCAAACAGGAAGGGCGGGACCTCTCGGTCCCGCCCTTCGCCGTTACGGGCTCAGCGCGCACTGCGTCTGCGGCGTAAGGCTGCGCCCGCCGCCAGCAGGGTGAGGAAGAGGCCCACGCCGACCGGGTTCAGCGCCGGGACGCCCGTTCCACCTGGATCGAAGGGATCGTTGGGATCCGTCCCCGCCAGGACCTCGTCGCCGTCATTGAAGCCGTCGTTGTCACTGTCGGCGTCGTTCGGATTCGTGCCCGTGTCGTTCGCGTTGACGAATACCCCGGTGCCCGTCTCGACGCCGTCCAGCAGGCCGTCGTTGTCGCTGTCGGCGTCGTTCGGGTCGGTGCCCGTGTCGTTCGCGTCGACAAAGGTGTTGGTGTTCGTCTCGACACCGTCGAGCAACCCGTCGTTGTCGCTGTCGGGATCGAACGGGCTGGTCCCCGTCTGGCTGGGCCCGGCGAAGTTGCCCGTATTGTTCTCGACCGTGTCGAGCAGACCGTCCATGTCGAAGTCGCAGGTCGGGCAAGAGGCCAGGATGAGGCTCGACGCCACGTTTGTCGCGAACTCGAGAACGAGCGGCAGATCGTTGTCACGGTCCTCGCCCGTACTTGTGGTTTCGGTGAGGTGGGAGACGCGGAAGGTGGTCGGCACCTGGCTCCCCGCGTTCGCCGTCAGTTCGGCTACCACGAAGTAAGTTCGTGGCGTTCCCTGCATGACCTGGACGTTCACGTCGTTGTCGGTGAAGCTCGCCGTCTGCACACCCGCCGCGAGAGAAAGCGAAACCACCGTCGCCACGAGGGTGTCGCTGCCCGACTCGAAGACCGTCGAGCCATCGTCGAGATAGATGTGCAGGTTCTCGATGAGGTTGTTCGCCTCGGCGCTGGTCAGCGCATCGCCCGCCATCTCCTCGAAGAGCAGATCGAAGGTCACCAGCTCCACGTCGTTGTCGCCGGCGCGGCCGCGATGGGTTGCTGTGATCTTCAGCGCGTCGTCCTGCGTCCCCTCCATGATGAGAAGCGGTGCGCTGCTCATGGTCGGAAGCGCGAAATGCCCGCCCTTGTTCCGGTACCAGGCGATGCTGTCGTCCGCGCTCGAAGCGGAGAAGAC
>JAUYMQ010000338.1 GCA_030698575.1 Deltaproteobacteria bacterium | reverse complement strand
AGCGCGGAGCTTACGGTGAAGCTGATCACCCCCATCGCGATGGACAAGGAACTCCGGTTCGCAATTCGTGAGGGCGGCCGTACGGTCGGCGCCGGCGTCGTAGCGGAGATTCAGAAGTAAGCGGCCCCCGGCGGGCCGCCTTCTCGGGGAACTTTCAATGCGCGATCTGATCACCCTCGCCTGTCAGAAATGCAAGCGGCGGAACTACAACACGACCAAGAACAAGAGCCGCACGCCGGACAAGCTGGAGCTGAAGAAATTTTGCCGTTTCTGCCGCTCCCACACCGCGCACAAAGAGACCAAGTAGCCCTGGGTTACGCGCGAGACCAACGAGATTGAAGGCCAGTAGCTCCAACTGGTAGAGCAGCGGTCTCCAAAACCGCGGGTTGGGGGTTCGAATCCCTCCTGGCCTGCCACATGAGCCGACCACACCCGGCCAAGCACATCTGGCCAAATACATCTGGAAAGCTTCTCCGGAGCAGCGCCATGCCAACGCAAATAGACGAGGGCCTGCAGTTCCTGAAGGAGGTCCGGTACGAGACGCGCAAGGTGACCTGGCCGAGTTTCGAGGAGTCCAGAGGCACCACCATTGTCGTGATCGTCGTGACGATTATCACGGCCGTGTTCCTCTTTGGTGTGGATTTTGCTCTGTCGAGGTTAATCGACGCGCTGATGGGCTGAGCGCGCGCCGGGACGGGATTGCATGGAAGAAACGAAGGAACAGGAAGCTCCCCAGGCGAAGGACGAACAAGCTGAGGCGGCGTTGACCAATCCAGCCGAGGAGAGCCCGGCGGCAGCTCCGGCCGAAGGCGGGGACGCCGGAGCGGACGGCGAAGGTGCGCCCGCGCTGGATCTGGCCGGTGACGGCAAAATGCAGTGGTACATCGCCCACACCTATTCCGGCTACGAGCAGAAGGTAAGACTCTCGCTGGTGAAGCAGCTGGAGATGTACCGCGCGAGCAAGAACCCGCGCCACCGGCAAATCGCGAGCTACTTCGGCGAGATACTCATCCCGACAGAGAATGTCGTCGAGCTCGTCAAGGGGCAGCGACGGACGAGTTCCCGGAAGTTCTTCCCCGGCTACATCCTCGTTCAGATGGAAAGCAACGACGAGAGCCGTCACTTCGTGCGGGAGACGCCGAAGGTCAGCGGCTTCGTCGGGGGCGGCACCGAGCCCCCGCCGATCAGCGAGGAGGAGCTGCGCCGGATCCTGAAGCAGCAGACAGAGGGGGCGGAGCGGCCGAAGCCCAAGGTTCAGTTCGAGCGCGGCGAGGCCATCCGTGTGGTCCATGGGCCCTTCGCCAATTTCACCGGCGTCGTCGAGGACGTGAAGCCCGAGAAGGGGAAGGTGAAGGTCCTGGTGACAATTTTCGGGCGCGCCACGCCCGTGGAGCTTTCCTTCGTCGAAGTGGAGAAGACCTAAGATGGCCAAGAAAGTAACGGCCCTGATCAAGCTTCAGTGCCCTGCCGGCGCCGCAAATCCGAGCCCGCCCGTCGGGCCGGCGCTCGGGCAGCACGGCGTGAACATCATGGAATTCTGCAAGCAGTTCAACGCCAAGACGCAGGGGCAGGAGGGTCTGATCATTCCAGTGCTGATCAGCGTCTACGCGGATCGGTCCTTCAGCTTCATCCTGAAGACTCCGCCGGCATCGATCCTGCTGAAGCGGGCCGCGAAGGTTGCGAAAGGCTCCGGCGATCCGAAGCGCGAGAAGGTGGGACGCGTGACCTCCGCCCAGGTCCGCGAGATTGCAGAAACGAAAATGCCCGATCTGAACTGCCACGACATCAACGCCGCCATGAAAATCGTTGCCGGCACGGCAAGGAGCATGGGCATCACGGTTGAGGGCTAATCCGTCCGGGAGGGGAAACCCGCTCGCACCGGCGGAGGGAGGAACATGGCTGCGCCTGGGAAGAAGTTCGCGGAAGCGCGGGCAAAGGTGGACCGCGAGAAGAAGTACTCGCTCGACGAGGCGCTCGACCTGATCGAACAGACCCACTACACGAAATTTGACGAGAACGTCGACCTCGCCGTGCGACTGGGAGTCGATCCCAAGCATGCCGACCAGATGGTCCGGGGTGCGATCGTCCTGCCTCATGGAATTGGCAAGGAAACGCGCGTGCTCGTCTTTGCCAAGGGTGAGAAGGAGAAGGAGGCGGCGGACGCCGGGGCCGATTTCGTCGGCAGCGACGAGTACATCAAGAAGGTCCAGGAAGGCTGGCTCGAGTTCGACAAGGTCATCGCCACGCCGGACCTCATGGCCCAGGTGGGCAAGCTCGGCAAGGTCCTCGGTCCCCGCGGCCTCATGCCCAATCCGAAGGTCGGAACGGTCACCTTCGACGTCGGCCGGGCGGTCCAGGAGCAGAAAGCCGGCAAGGTCGAGTTCAAGGTCAACAAGGACGGCATCGTGCACGCGCCGGCGGGCAAAGTCTCCTTCGGCAAGGACAAGCTGCGGGAGAACCTGCTGGCCATCCTGGACATCATCCTGAAGGCGAAGCCGGCCTCGAGCAAGGGGAACTACCTGCTTGGCGTAACGATTTCGAACACGATGGGGCCGGGAGTCCGCCTGAACACGAATGAGATCCAGGCGGTCTTCAAGAAGTAGGCCGCGCGGGACAGGCAAGCAACAAACAAGAAACGAACGAGATACACGAAGGAGGCCATCGACCACCAGAGTTGCAACCCAGGATCCTGACGTCGAAGACCGTGGGTGGAGCGGCGTTGCAACGGGACGGCCCTGCGCGAGAGCGTGTGGACCGCCCCGGAGAGCGACGCCCCGTAATCAGTCCCGGGATGAGGCAAGGCCGCTGGCGGCCCCGGGACGGCCTACCGAGACGGAGCACGCGCAGGGCGCGAGAGCATGGCTCCCC